>NZ_JASAUS010000049.1:0-60062 GCF_029953005.1 Bradyrhizobium sp. Mp27
GGAAGAGAACCCCGTCAACCTCGATCCCCGCATGGCCAAGCTCGCCGGCGGCGTCCACCGTCTCGACGGGCAGCTCATGGTCGTCCTCGACGTCGATCGCGTCCTCGAGCTTAAAACCGAAGTGCAAATGGCTGCCTGAGCTAACCGAAACATCGAAGCCGGAGAACCAAAATGAAGACATGTTTGGTGGTCGATGATTCCAGCGTCGTGCGAAAGATCGCGCGCCGGATCCTGGAAGGCCTGGAATTCGAAGTCACCGAGGCCGAGGACGGCTCGAAGGCGCTGGAGATCTGCCAGCGGCAGTTGCCCGATGCGGTGCTGCTCGACTGGAACATGCCCGTGATGGACGGCTTCGAGTTCATGGGCCACATGCGCCGCCTGCCCGGCGGCGATCAGCCGAAGGTGGTGTTCTGCACCACCGAGAACAACGTGGCTCATATCGCCCAGGCGCTCAGCGGCGGCGCCAACGAGTACATTATGAAGCCCTTCGATAAGGACATCATCGCCGACAAGTTCGCTGAAGTCGGCTTGATCCCGGTCGGACAAGCCATGGTCTGAGTATCTGGCCCGAGCGTTTCAGCCAGAGTGTCCCCAGTACAGCTTCCGAGAGGCTATCCGTGACCCCGACCGAGTATGAGTATCTGCGTAAGTTCCTGAGGGATCATTCCGGGCTCGACCTGTCCGCAGACAAGCAATATCTGATCGAAAGCCGGTTGTTGCCGCTCGCCCGCAAGGCCGGGCTCTCCGGGATCGGCGAGCTCGTGCAGAAGCTGCAGGGCGGCTCGAGCGCGCTCGTCACCAGCGTGGTCGAAGCCATGACCACCAACGAGACCTTCTTCTTCCGCGACAAGGTCCCGTTCGATCATTTCCGCGACACCATCATGCCTGAGGTCATCAAGGCGCGCGCCGGCCGCCGGAGCATGCGCATCTGGTGCGCCGCCGGCTCGACCGGGCAGGAGCCCTATTCGCTGGCGATGTGCCTGAAGGAGATGGGCGCGGCCCTGACCGGCTGGCGCGTCGAGATCATCGCCACCGACCTGTCGCAGGAGGTGCTCGAGAAGGCCAAGGCCGGCATCTACAGCCAGTTCGAGGTGCAGCGCGGCCTGCCGATCCAGATGCTGATGAAATATTTCAAGCAGACCGGCGAGACATGGCAGATCAATCCCGAGCTGCGCGCGATGATCCAGCACCGGCAGCTCAACCTGCTGCATGATTTTGCCCAGCTCGGCACCTTCGACGTCATCTTCTGCCGCAACGTGCTGATCTATTTCGACCAGGACACCAAGATCAACATCTTCAACCGCCTCGCCCGCCAGATCGAGGGCGACGGCTTTTTGGTGCTGGGTGCAGCCGAAACCGTGGTCGGACTGACCGACACGTTCAGGCCGATCCCGGATCGCCGCGGCCTCTACAAGCCGAACGACCCGCGTGCAGCGGCAGCCAAACCGGCTTTCGCCGGCGCCGCGCCGCCGCGCATGGCGGTGGTGGCAGGACGATAGGCATGGCAGAGGATGGCAAGGGCGCAGAGCGCGTCACGTTCAGTCGTGGCTATGATGTCTGCATCATGGCGATCGACGGCACGTGGCGGCGCGACTGCAAGCTCAATGCGATTTCCGACACCGACGCCATCCTTACGGTGGATGGCTCGATCCAGGGATTGAACCTGAAGGAATTCTTCCTGCTGCTGTCGTCGACCGGGCTCGCCTATCGCCGTTGCGAGCTGGTGCGCGTCAACGGCGCCGAAATGGACATCCAGTTCCTGCGCGGCAAGAACCGGAAGAAGCGCGGCGTCTCCAGCGGCCGGGACGAGGCTGCGTGATTTTCGCGCGCGCCTCGTCGTCGTTCTCTGCGACGTTGGTTCACATTTGCTAAAACATCCAGACGAATTCGCCGCACCGGCTTTACGGGGTTGAAGCGCGATCCGTGTATCGATCGCTCGTCTCAATTCTCAGGATACGGTAATGCCCAGAAGCTCCCTCTCCCCCATCCCGTCAAACCTGCCCGACGTCGCCGAGCGGCGTGCGCTTCAGCTTCTGGTGGTCGACGACGACGCCACGCAGCGCAGCCTGATCACGGTCGCTGCCAGGCAGGCCGGCCATGAAGTCGCGGTGGCGCCGTCCGTCGCCGAGGCGATCGAGAAGCTCCGCGCCGCCCGCTTCGACTGCGTGACGCTCGATCTCGTGCTGGAGGATGGCGACGGCATCGACGTGCTGCGTGAGATGGCGGCGGCGAAATTCGCAGGCCACGTGATCGTCATCAGCGGTATGGACGGCAAGCGCCGCAGCGCCGCCCGCAGCTTCGCCCGTTCCGTCGGGATCCAGCTCCAGGGCTTGCCGAAGCCGCTCGATCTCGCGGCGCTGCGCATCAGCCTCGCCAATCTCGGCAAGACCGCAATGGGGCTGCCGGCGATCCACACCTGGGGTGGCGTCGCTACCGACGCGATCGTGGAACGGCACCGCGCCTGAGGCGCGGAGCTGCCATGCGATCGGACGCGGGCACTCCGCCGCGCCGGTCACAATTCAAGCCGGGTTGCTGGAGTCAGACAGGAATTGCAGGGCGTGGCCGAGGCCTGCCCGGCAGGCGTTGAGAGCGGCGTTCGCGGTGGCATAGCGCGGCGTGACGTCGTCGAGTATGAAGACGTCGGCGGAACCTTCCGGATCGTTGCTGTGTTCTTGATCCATGGCTGCGGCGATCCGGCGCATACTGGTCTCGATCTGTGCGATCAGCAAGCGAAGGTCGGCGGCGATCAATCGTTGGCTGTCGGCCTCGGATGTCGCGACCAGCGGCGGCGTATCGGCCAAATTTAGCATGGATATTCTCCGTCTCCTGCAATTAGGCGCAATGCCGCTACTTGTGCGTTAAGTCTATGTCCCGTACAAATACGGGTGGGCCGAATCCGCGCCGAACGCCATAACGGTTGGCGCGGACGCGAGTCCGTAATGCCAACTGGATGTGGCACATGGCCGAGCAAACCTCTCGTGGTGAAATCTTCGTGGTCGACGACGACCCTGCGGTTCGCGACACCTTGTCGATGGTGTTGAAGGCGGCGGGTTATGAGGTGATCTGTTTTGCGGACGGCGCAGCGCTGCTCTCCGTCGCGCGGAGCCGTACGCCGGCTGCGATCCTGCTCGACGTGCACATTCCCGGAAAGTCGGGCCTCGACATTCTGAAGGAACTGCACGGCGAAGATTATCCGGCGCCGATCTTCATGATCTCCGGGCAGGGCGACATCTCGATGGCGGTGGGCGCCATCAAGAGCGGCGCGCTCGATTTCATCGAGAAGCCGTTCCGCGGTAGCGAGATCGTCGGTCGGCTGGACGAGGCGATCGGAGCCTATGCACGCAGGCAGGCAGAGAGCGTATCGCCGAAATTCTCTTCGCTGCACTTCCCCGGACGCGAGCCGTTGACGCGGCGTGAGCGCGAGGTGCTGGAGCAGTTCGCTTCCGGTGCGTCCAACAAGGAAGCCGGCCGCACGCTCGGCATCAGCCCTCGCACCATCGAGGACCATCGCGCCAACATCATGAAGAAGCTCGGCGCGCGCAACGCCGCCGATCTGATCCGCATCGTGATGACCGCGGCCCAGCGCGCGTCGTAAGGCGACTGGCCATTCTCTCTCGTGCCCCGGACGCAGCGCATCATGCAATGATGCGCTGCTGAGCCGGGGCCCATCTCTCCAATGTCACGGCTGACAGTCCTGGGTCCGGCTCTGCGCCGCAGCGTTGCACGCTGCGCCTTGGCCGGGACACGGTTCCTCAACTGTTCAGCGCCTTGCGGATGATCCGCGCCAGATCGGATTTGCGATACGGCTTCGCCAGCAGCAGCACACCTGAATCCAGCCGGCCGTGATGGATGATCGCGTTCTCGGTATAGCCGGAGGTGTAGACCACCCTGAGGTCGGGACGCGTCTTCGACACCTCGTCGGCAAGCTGCCGTCCGTTCAACTTGCCGGGCATGATGACGTCGGTGAACAGCAGGTCGAACGCCTTGCCGGTGGCGACGATCGCGAGCGCCTCCGCGGCGTTCGCGGCCTGCAAGGTGACGTAGCCGAGCGAATGCAGCTGCGCCAGAACGTAGTCGCGCACCAGCCGGTCGTCCTCGACCACGAGGATCGTCTCGTGCCCGCCCTCGATCGTCGATGGCGTCACGCCTTCGCCCACGGCCGCGGCCGTCTTGCCGGGCGGCAGATACATCTTGATCGTGGTGCCGTGGCCTTCCTCGCTGTAGATCTTGATGTGGCCCGTGGACTGCTTGATGAAGCCGTAGACCATCGAAAGCCCGAGCCCGGTGCCCTTGCCCGGTCCCTTCGAGGTGAAGAACGGATCGAACACCCGGGCCAGCATGTGCGCGGGAATGCCCGAGCCGGTGTCGCTCACGGCGATCAGCACATAGTGTCCGGGCGGGACGTCGTTGGCGCTGGCATAGAACTCGTCGAGATAGGCGGCGCCCGTTTCCACGATCAGCTTGCCGCCGCCGGGCATGGCGTCGCGGGCATTGAGCGCGAGGTTGAGGATCGCGGTGGTGAGCTGGTTGGGGTCGACGATCGCAACGCAGCTCTCGTCCTCGAACACCGATTCGATCTGGATCTGCTCGCCCAGCGTCGGGCGCAACAGCTTTGCGGTGTTGATGATCAGCGCGTTGATGTCGACTTCGCGCGGCTGCAGCGGCTGCTTGCGCGCGAAGGCGAGCAGGTGCTGGGTCAGCTCGGCGCCGCGCCCGGCGGCCTCGTCGATCATCTTCGTGATCGCCGCAAGCTCCGGCTCCTTCGCCACCGCGTCGGCCAGGATCTCGATCGTCCCGGTGATGACGGTGAGGATGTTGTTGAAGTCGTGCGCCACGCCGCCGGTGAGCTGGCCGACAGCCTCCATCTTGTCGGCGTGGCGGATGCGCTCCTCGGACGCGATCTTGTCGGTGAGGTCGCGGTAGAACACATTGAACAGAATGCCTTCGCGGCGTTTCAGCGCCGTGACGCTCACCTCGGCCGTGAATTCCTTGCCGTCGCGACGACGAACCGTGAGCTCGCGGCGGCGGTTGAGCGTCTGGCCGTCCTGGGACTCGAGAAAGCGCGCGAGGCCGGCCTTGACCCGCTCCCGCTCGCTCTCGGCGACGATGAGGTCGACCCCATTCCTGCCCAGCGCTTCGTCGCGCCGCCATCCGAACAGCTCCTCGGCCCGCGAGCTCCAGTTCAGGATGATGCTGCGGTCATCGGTCTGGACGAAGGCGTCGAGCGCGGTCTCGACGATGTTGCGCGCGAGCAGCTCGCTTTCGCGCAAGGACTCTTCCGAGCGTCGCGCCTCGGTCATGTCGCGTCCAACGAAGAAGAAACGCTTGGCCTGATCTGACCAGTTGCCGAGCCATGACAGCCAGACCTCGCGTCCGTCCTTGTGGATGCAGCGGGTATCGGCGAGCTTCGGGTGTCCGCCGCGCCGGAGCGCGCGCATCTCCTCGCGGGATTGCTCGAGATGCGCGGGATGGATGAAATCGACGCCGCTGCGGCCGATCATCTCGTCCGGCGGGTAGCCGAGCACGGCCTGGCTGCTCGGGCTGACCTGCACGATATGGCCCCGCGAATCCATGATCATGATCAGATCTTCCGAGGCGTCGAACAGCTGCCGCCGTTCCTCGATCTGCTGTTGCAGCGCGCGCTCGGTCCGTCGCGCATCGGTCAGGCTGCGCGCCGTGCCGGACGCGCCGATGATCTCGCCCGAATCGTCCCTGATCGGTGACAGGCTCACCGAGATTTCGACCGGACTGCCGTCCTTGCGAAGGCGCACCGTTTCGAAATGCTCGATCCGCTCGCCCGTCGCAATCCGCCGCAGATAGTCCTTGCCTTCGTCGCGGCGATCGGGTGGCAGGAGGATCAAGGTCGGCTGTCCGACCGCTTCCTCGGCCGTATAGCCGTAGAGGCGCTCGGCCGCCGCATTCCAGCCGATGATGATGCCGTCGAGCGTCTGCATCACGATCGAATCGTCGGAGGATTCGACCGCCGCGCTGAACAGGCGCTCGCGGACGGCGAGCTGGTCGCGCGCGGCCTCGGTGCGCCGCCGCTCCTCGACCTCATGCTCCAGCGCCGCCGTCTTCGCCCGCATTTCATCGATCAGACGGGCAAATGCCCGCGCCAGCACGCCGGTCTCGCCGGGGGCGTCGGTTGGAATTCTGATGGAATTGTCCCGACCCAGCCACTCGACCGCCGCAGTGAGCTGCCCGATCGGCCGGGTCAACGACCGCGCCAGCAGCACGGCCAGTATGGCGGCGACCAGCACCGCGATGAGGCCGATCGTGATGGTCGATTTCTCGATGGTGACGGCCGGCGCCATGAAGACGGCATTGGGCACGACGCGGATGACACCGACCCACTGGTCCTCGGCCAGGATTGCGGGCGCGATCGCGGTGCCGCTCGGCTTGCCGTCACTGCCCGGCACGACCTGGGTCGCACCCTGCGTCGATCCGGTGATGGCAGCGAAATAGGGGAAGTCGTTCTGCCAGCGAACCGAACTCGCGGGTGCGATCCGGATGCACGAGATAATCGCCGTTACGGCCGACCACATAGACCGCTTCACCGTTCCGGATCGATATCCTGATACGGTCGAACACCTGGCGCATGTCGACATTGACGACGACGATGCCGAACAGCCGGTGATCGGACCCAAACAGGGGCGCCGCGACGCGCAAGGTCGGAACATAGGGCATCTGAACCACGCCGTCGTCGACGTCCAGTTCGACCGGGGAGACGCTGACTTGGTCTTCTGCCAGCTTGATCGCCACCTGGAAGAATGAGCGCTCGCCCTTGTTCTGCAAGGCATCGTCGGGAACTGCTCGCACCGCTCCGTTCGGGCCGGAGCGGTCGACGCGCAGATACTCGACGCCATCGGCGCCGATGATGCGGACTTTTGCGTAGGCCGGGTTGGCGCCGACGTCGGCCACGAGGCGCGTCAGCAATCGGTCGCGCCAGGTCTTCTCCGAGAGGTGATCGACCGGATCGACCCCGTCGTTGAAATGGGCATCGATCATACCGCGCGCGGCAGCACGGGAGCGGAATGTCGCGACGTCGGCGCGGGCGCCGTTCACATGCGCTTCGAGCTGCGAGGCCAGGAGCCGCGAGTGGCCCTCGATGCGGTCGAGCACGCGCGGCAGGAAGGCTTGCTCCAGGCTGTAATGGCTCAGCCATCCGACCGCGGCGACCGCAGCCGCGACCAGCAGGATCATTGCGATGGCCAGCCGGGTCGCGAGGGTCATATCGGCCTTCGCACCGCGTCGCGAGCGGTCCCGAATGTCCTGCTACGCTGCAACATGGATCACCCCGTCATCGGCTGCCGGAGCCGACATTAGCTTGCGGCGCTGATGTGAGGCAGCCGTCGACAGCGGCGAGCAGGGCGTTCGGCCGGAACGGCTTCTGCAGACTTGCGACCGCGCCGAGCTTGGTCGCCATCTTCAGAAAGTCCGGTTCGGCATAGGCGTCCGGGGTGACGGCGCGGCGGCCGGAAATGACGACGATCGGAAGGGCCGGCTGCAGCACGCGGATGTGGCGCATCGTCTCCAGTCCGTCCATGCCGGGCATGAATATGTCGAGGAACAGGAGGTCGAACTGGCTCGCCTCGAACAACGCAATTCCCTCGTAGCCATCGCCGGCGGCGGTGACGTGATGACCGGCCCTCTCCAGGATCAGCCGAATCGTGATCTGCACGGCCGGGTCGTCATCCACAATCAGGATGTTGGCCACGTCTGAAACCCTCCGGGCCGGATGGGACGTCCAGCGACCCCAAATCAAAGCATCAAATGCGAAATTGTTGCGCGGTTTCCGTCCAGCCTGCAAGCACTTCGCGGCCGACGCCTTGTCCGCCTCGCGCGATACCGGCGGGGTCGGCCATATGCATGCTTACGTGCACATGAAGTCCCTGACGCACGCTCGGATCGTGTCGCGCGCCTAATCGGTCAGGTATTCGGGATGATGGCTCCGGATCTTGTCGAGCTCGCTGAGCGTGCCCGACAGGTGCTTGCGCAGATGCTGTTGCGCGGCGTCAGCGTCTCCGGCCTCGATCGCGCGCGTGATCAGCTTGTGGTGGCGGACGATGTTCTGGGCCTTGCCGGGCGAAGGCAAATGCAGCCGGCGCAGCCGGTCGATATGCCCGCTGCGGCTGCGCACCAGCGTCCACAGGTCTTGCTTTCCGGCGGCGGCGTAGAGCTGGGCGTGGAAGTCGTTGTCGGCGGCCATGAAGGCCTCGAACTCGCCGGCCTTGGCAAATTGCTGCTGGAGCGTAATGGCCTGATCCAGGCGGACCATGAGCGCCGCGTCCCTGCCGGCGGCGAGCAGGCGGACGATCTCCAGTTCGAGTGCCTGACGCAGGAAATGCGCCTGCTCGGCGCGGCTGATGTCGATCCGGCTGACGACAGTTGCGTGCTGCGGAAACACGTCGACTAGGCCCTCTTCCTCGAGCCGCATCAAGGCATCGCGCACCGGCGTCGAGCTGATTCCGAACTGGCCGGCAAGCTCGGCGCGTGACAGCGGCGCCCCCGGCGGCAGCTCCAGGGCGATGATCGCATTGCGCAGCCGCTCGAACACCTGCGGCGCGGCCTGGCGGGCGCGATCAAGCCTTGAAACGGCTTTTGCGGGTCGTGCCGCGCGCGGCGCGGTATGGGTTGCTTCCATGTCGGGTCCCGCGGGCTTGCCTTTGATGTACTAATATATTAGTGCATCAGCAGGGTCAACGCAGCGCGACGCGCACCCGGAGGAAACACACAACAATGATCAAGCATCTTCGTAGCAAGCTTGCGGCTGCCGCCCTGATCGCCGCAACCGTCCTGCCGGTATCCGCGGCGCATGCGCAGCAGAAATCCGAGATCTCGCTGTCGCGCCAGCCCGGCATTTTCTACATGCCGAGCCACATCATGGAAAAGCAGAAGCTGATCGAGAAGCACGCAGCTTCGCTCGGCGTGCCCGGCGTCACCACCAAATGGGTGACCTTTTCCGGCGGCGGCGCACAGACCGATGCGCTGCTCGCCGGGGGCGTCGACATCCTCAACACCGGCACCGGCAATCTTCTGTTGCTGTGGGACCGCACCCGCGGCGGCGTGAAGGGCATCGTCGCGACCTCGGCGCAGCCGATGACGCTGATCAGCCGCGACGCCAACATCAAGTCGATCAAGGATTTTGGTCCGAGCGACAAGATCGCGGTGCCGACGGTGAAGGTTTCCACGCAGGCGATCGTGCTTCAGATCGCCGCCGCGGAGGCCTTCGGCGCCGACCAATGGTCGAAGCTGGACGCCAACACCGTGCAGCTTGGCCATCCCGACGCCTATACGGCGCTGTCCAATCCCAAGCATGAGATGCACACCCACTTCTCGATCCCGCCTTTCACCTTCCTCGAACTGAAGAACGTACCGGGCGCGCATGTCGTGCTGAACTCGCCTGACGTGATGGGCGGTCCATTGAGCCAGGCGCAATTCTTCACCACGACCAAATTCGCCGATGCCAATCCGAAGATCATCCAGGCCGTGCGCGATGCCACGAAAGAAGCGCAGGATCTGATCCGCAGCGACACCAGGCAGGCGGTCGAGATCTACAAGGAGATCACCGGCGACAAGACCTCGGTGGAAGAGCTGCTCGATCTCCTGAAGGAGCCCGGCATGATGGAATGGAATCTCGAGCCGCAGGGCACGATGAAATTCGCAGCCCACCTGTTCAAGACCGGCACGCTGAAGAACCAGCCCAAGGCCTGGACCGACTATTATCTCCCCGTCGCGCACGACCTGAAAGGCAACTGATGGCGCTGCTCGACGTCAACGGGGTGACGCTGCGCTACAAGACCTCCAGCGCCGTCGTCACCGCCACCGAAAGGGTCAGCTTCACCGTCGACAGGTCCGACCGCTTCGTGCTGCTCGGGCCGTCAGGCTGCGGCAAGTCGACCCTGCTCAAGGCCGTCGGCGGCTACATGAGCCCGAGCGAAGGCCGCATGACCATCAACGATCGCGAGATCCACGGTCCCGGCGCCGACCGCATGATGATCTTCCAGGAGTTCGACCAGCTCCTGCCCTGGAAGAGCGTGCTCGCCAACGTGATGTTCCCGTTGCTGACAGCGCGAAAATTGTCGCGCAAGGACGCCGAGGCGCGCGCGCGGGCCTATATCGAGAAGGTCGGCCTCACCCGCGTCGTCGATGCCTATCCGCACACGCTGTCCGGTGGCATGAAGCAGCGCGTCGCGATCGCGCGCGGCATGGCGATGGAGCCTGATATCCTGCTGATGGACGAGCCGTTCGCCGCGCTCGACGCGCTGACGCGGCGCACCTGCCAGGACGAGCTGCTTCAGCTCTGGAGCGAGACCAAATTCACGGTGCTGTTCGTGACCCATTCCATCGCGGAAGCGATCCGCATCGGCAACCGCATCCTGCTGCTGTCGCCGCATCCCGGCCGGGTCAAGGCCGAGGTGGTCGATGTCGACAAGGTCTCGAATGGAGACGGCAGCGCCGGCCGGCTGGAGAAGGAGATCCACGATCTCCTGTTCGCGGCCGAAGCCACAGCGCATTGAGGGGGCCTGTCATGGGCGAAGCGAGAATATTGCTGCGTGACGCGTCGGTCGCCGCGACTGGCGGTGCGGGCGAGGTCGAGCGCAAGCTGAGCGTGCCGGAGCTGTTGTGGAACGACGGTTTTGTCCGCAAGACCGTCATCATCCTGTTCCTGGCGGCGGTCTGGGAATCCTATGGCGTCATCCTCGACAATCCCCTGCTGTTTCCGACGCTGCACGACTCCATCGTGACGCTATGGGAGCGCGTCAAGGACGGCACCATTCCGATGCGCGCCCGGGCCTCGCTGAAGGTGCTGTTCATGGGCTATTCGGCCGGCATCGTGCTGGCCGCGATCTTTACCGTGCTCGCCATCTCGACGCGGATCGGCACCGATTTTCTGGAAACGGTCACGGCGATGTTCAATCCGTTGCCGGCGATCGCGCTGTTGCCGCTCGCCTTGATCTGGTTCGGCCTCGGCAATGGCAGCCTCGTCTTCGTGCTCATCCATTCGGTGCTGTGGCCGGTCGCGCTCAACACCCATTCCGGCTTCAAGAGCGTGTCCAACACGCTGCGCATGGTCGGGCGCAATTATGGCCTGCGCGGGTTGCCTTACGTCGCAAAGATTCTCATCCCCGCCGCGTTCGGCTCGATTCTCACCGGCCTCAAGATCGGCTGGGCCTTTGCATGGCGTACCCTGATCGCGGCCGAGCTGGTGTTCGGCGTGTCGTCGGGCCAGGGCGGGCTTGGCTGGTTCATCTTCGAGAACCGCAACCTCCTCGACATACCCGCAGTGTTCGCGGGCCTCTTGACGGTGATTATCATCGGGCTTTTTGTCGAGAACCTGATCTTCCGCGCCATCGAGCGGAATACCGTCCAGAAATGGGGCACCCAATCATGACCAAGAAGAAAATCACGCCCAACCAGCTCCGCAGCGCGCGCTGGTTCGCGCCCGACGACCTCCGCTCGTTCGGCCACCGTTCCCGCACCATGCAGATGGGCTACGCCCCGGAGGAGTGGAAGGACCGCCCCATCATCGCGATCCTCAACACCTGGTCGGACGCGCAGCCCTGTCACATGCACTTCAAGTCGCGCGTCGACGACGTCAAGCGCGGCATCCTGATGGCGGGTGGCTTGCCGATCGAGTTGCCGGCATTGTCGCTGTCGGAATCGCTCTTGAAGCCGACCACGATGCTCTATCGCAATCTTCTGGCGATGGACGCCGAGGAGCTGTTGCGCAGCCATCCCGTCGACGGCGTGGTGCTGATGGGCGGCTGCGACAAGACCACTCCGGCGCTGCTGCTGGGTGCGACCTCGATGAACATCCCGGCGATCTATCTGCCGGCGGGACCGATGCTGCGCGGCAATTGGAAGGGCAAGACGCTCGGCTCCGGCTCCGACGGCTGGAAATACTGGGACGAGCGGCGCGCCGGCAAGATTTCCGACAAAGACTGGCTCGATATCGAAGCCGGCATTGCGCGGAGCTACGGCACCTGCATGACCATGGGCACGGCCTCGACCATGACCGCGATTGCCGAGGCGATCGGCATGACGCTGCCGGGCGCCTCCTCGATTCCGGCCGCCGACGCCAACCACATCCGCATGGCCAGCGAATGCGGCCGCCGCATCGTCGAGATGGTGTGGGAGGATCTGACGCCGAAGACGATCCAGACCCGAAAAGCCTTCGAGAACGCGATTGCTGTGGCCATGGCGATGGGCTGCTCCACCAACGCGATCATCCATCTGATCGCGCAGGCCCGCCGCGCTGGACTCGATATTGGGCTAGACGATTTCGAGAAGGCGAGCCGCAAGGTGCCCGTGATCGCCAACGTCCGTCCGAGCGGCGATGCCTATCTCATGGAAGATTTCTTCTATGCCGGCGGCCTGCCGGCGCTGATGGGTGAGATCAAGCAGCACCTGCACCTCGATTGCGTCACTGTCACCGGCAAGACTGTCGGCGAAAACATCGAGGGTGTCGAGGTGCACAATGACGACGTGATCCGCTCGGTCGACAATCCCATCTACAAGGAGGGCGCGCTCGCCGTGCTCAAGGGCAATCTCGCGCCCGATGGCTGCGTCATCAAACCCTCCGCCTGCGCGCCGCGCTTCCTCAAGCACACCGGACCCGCGCTGGTGTTCGACGACTATCCCGCGATGAAGAAGGCGGTCGACGATCCCAATCTCGACGTCACCGAGGACCATATCCTCATCCTGCGCAACGCAGGGCCGCAGGGCGGGCCGGGCATGCCGGAGTGGGGCATGCTGCCGATCCCGACAAAACTCGTGAAGCAGGGCGTGCGCGACATGGTGCGGATCTCGGACGCGCGCATGAGCGGCACCAGCTACGGCGCCTGCATCCTGCACGTCTCGCCGGAATCCTACATCGGTGGCCCGCTGGCGCTGGTGCGGAACGGCGACCGCATCACGCTCGACGTCGCCGCGCGTACCATCAACCTCGATGTCCCCGAAGCCGAGCTCGCCAAGCGCCGCGCCGCTTGGAAGCAGCCCGAGCGCCGCTTCGAACGCGGCTATGGCTGGATGTTTACCAAACATATCAAGCAGGCCAATGACGGCTGCGACTTCGATTTCCTGGAGACTGATTTCGGCGCGCCGATCGGCGAGCCGTCGATTTACTGACCGTCGTTCCGGGGCGCGCGTAGCGCGAACCCGGAACCCATTTCACCGCGTTGCGTGCGGCCCGATGGATTCCGGGCTCGCCGCCGCGCGGCGCCCCGGAATGACAAGAGGATACACATGACAAAACTCACCGAAGCCACCCGCACAAAACTCAAATCCGTCTCCACCGCCACCGTCGCCACCGCGCTGTTCAAGCGCGGCCTGCGCATCCAGATGATCCAGGATGTGCACCCGCTCGGCGCCGACCAGCCGACCATGGTCGGCGAGGCCTTCACGCTGCGCTACATGCCGGCGCGCGAGGACCTCAACACCATCGACGTCTTTAGGGATCGCTCGCATCCGCAGCGCAAGGCGGTCGAAGATTGTCCGCCCGGCAGCGTGCTGGTGATGGACAGCCGCAAGGACGCGCGCGCGGCCTCGGCCGGCGCGATCCTGGTGACGCGATTGATGAAGCGCGGCGTCGCCGGCGTCGTCACCGACGGCGGCTTTCGCGATTCCGCCGAGATCGCAAAGCTCGGCATCCCCGCCTATCACCATCGCCCCTCGGCGCCGACGAACCTCACGCTGCACCAGGCGATCGAGATCAACGTTCCGATCGGCTGCGGCGATGCGCCGGTATTTCCGGGCGACGTCATCCTCGGCGATGCCGACGGCGTCATCGTGATCCCCGCGCATCTCGCCGACGAGATCGCCAACGAAACCTTTGAGATGACCGCGTTCGAGGATTTCGTCACCGAGGAAGTAGGCCGAGGCCGCGGCATCTTTGGGCTCTATCCCGCCACCGATCCGCAGACGCTCACCGATTTCGCGGAATGGCGGAAGAAGAACGGCCGCTAGGCCGAAGCTAAGTCACGTCAAGAAACGAGCCGGCGCATCAAGCGCCGGCCTTTTATCGAGCAGGGAGGATTCTGATGAATTTCACGCGACGTAGTCTCATGGCCGGCGCCGGTGCGGCGGCGGCTTCCGCACTTCTAGCCCGCGCCGCCGGTGCCCAGTCGTTTCCGTTCACGCCCAACCAGCGCTACCCCGATCCCGCCGTCCAGATCCTCGATCCCAGCTTTGGAAAATACCGGCTCTATTCCTCGACGGTCGAGCAGGTCGCATCAGGCATGCGCTGGGCCGAAGGCCCCGCCTATTTCCCCGAAGGCGGCTATCTGCTGTTCTCGGACATTCCCAACAACCGGATCATGAAGTTCGACGAGAAGACCGGTCAGACCAGCGTCTTCCGCGCCAACGCCAACTATGCCAATGGCAATGCGCGCGACCGCCAGGGCCGCCTCGTCACCTGCGAGCACTCCGTTACCCGCCGCATCACCCGCACCGAGAAGGACGGCAAGATCACCGTGCTCGCCGACAAGTTCGAAGGCAAGCGGCTGAACGCGCCGAACGACATCGTGGTGAAGTCCGACGACAGCATCTGGTTCACCGATCCCTTGTTCGGCATCAATGGCGAGTGGGAAGGCAAGAAAGAGAAGGCCGAGCAGGCCACCACCAACGTCTATCGCATCGCCAAGGACGGCAAGATCAGCGCCGTCCTCACCGACCTCGTCAATCCGAACGGCCTCGCCTTCTCGCCGGACGAGAAGAAGCTCTACATCGTCGAATGGAAGGGCACGCCCAACCGCAGCATCTGGAGCTACAATGTCGGCGACGACGGTGCCTTGAGCGGCAAGACCAAGCTGATCGACGCGGCCGACCAGGCCTCGCTCGACGGTTTTCGCGTGGACCGCGACGGCAATCTCTGGTGCGGCTGGGGCTCCAACGGCGCGCTGCAATCCGGGCCCACCGAGGTCGGCGGCCGCAAGGTCTATCAGCTCAAGGGCAAGTCGGAAGATCTCGACGGCGTGATGGTGTTCAACGCGGACGGCAAGCCGCTCGCCTTCATCAAGCTGCCCGAGCGCTGCGCCAACCTCTGCTTCGGCGGCCCGAAGAACAACCGGCTGTATATGGCGAGCAGCCACTCGGTGTATGCGCTGTATGTCGAGGCGCATGGGGCGGTGTGAGGCAGAGCTGACCAGCTAAGCTGCCGTAGGGTGGGCAAAGCGACTTGTCCGCCGTAGCTCGAAGAGCGAAGGCGGAAGCGTGCCCACCGCTCTCGTCGCAATTGCTGAAAGATGGTGGGCACGGCGCGATGCGCCTTTGCCCACCCTACAAAGCTGCCGAATTCCTTCGCCTCTCCCAGCGTGCGGGGAGAGGCCCGTAGCCCGGATGGAGCGCAGCGCAATCCGGGGCGGTCTTGCCGTCTGCACGAATCCCGGATTTCGCTGCGCTCCATCCGGGCTACAAGGTTACGCCCCCGCCATCCCGGCCGCCCACAGCGCGAACGCATAGACGATTGCGACTTCGTCCAGCCGGTCGAACCGCCCCGATGCGCCGCCGTGGCCGGCGCCCATGTTGGTGCGGAGTAACACCGGGCCGCCGCCGCTCATGGTCGCGCGCAGGCGCGCGATCCATTTCGCGGGCTCCCAATAGGTCACGCGCGGATCGGTGAGACCGCCCATCGCGAGGATCGCCGGATAGTCCTTGGCCGCGACGTTGTCATATGGCGAGTACGACAGGATGGTGCGAAAATCCTTCTCGCTCTCGATCGGGTTGCCCCATTCCGGCCATTCCGGCGGCGTCAGCGGCAGCGTGTCGTCGAGCATGGTGTTGAGCACGTCGACGAACGGGACTTCGGCGACGATGCCCGCGAACAATTCGCCGGCGCGGTTCGCTACCGCGCCCATCAGCATGCCGCCCGCCGAGCCGCCATGGCCGACGATGCGTTTTGCGCTGGTGTATTTCGCATCGATCAGCGCCCGCGCGCTGGCTGAGAAATCATCGAACGAGTTGGTCTTCTTCTCGCGCTTGCCGTCGAGATACCAGCCCCAGCCCTTGTCGGCGCCGCCGCGAATATGGGCGATGGCGTAAACGAAGCCGCGATCGACCAGCGAGAGGCGATTGGCGTTGAACGAGGCCGGCATCGCCATGCCGTAGGAGCCGTAGCCGTAGAGCAACAGCGGCGCCGAGCCGTCGAGCTTCAGCCCGCGGCGATGGAGGATCGAGACCGGCACCTCGGCGCCGTCATGCGCCTTGGCCATGATGCGCGTGGTGACATAGTCGGCCGCATCGTGGCCGGAAGGGATTTCCTGGCGCTTGCGTAAGGTCCGCGTGCGCTTGACCATGTCGTAATCATAGACTTCGGACGGCGTCGTCATCGATGAATAGGCGAAGCGCAAATTCGTGGTGTCGAATTCGTAGGAGCCCATCGTATCCAGCGAATAGGCCGCCTCGTCGAAGGCGATGGCGTGCTCGTCCTTTGTCGTGAGGTCACGGATCACGATCGACGGCAGCGCGTTGGCGCGCTCCAGCCGCACCAGATGGCCGGCATAGAGATCGAGGTCGATGATATAGATGCCGGGACGATACGGGATCAGATCGCGCCAGTTCTTGCGCTCGGGCGCGCCGAGCGGCGCGGTGACGATCTTGAAATCGATGGCGTCGTCGGCATTGGTGAGGATGAAGAGCTCGTCGCCGCGGTCGGCGAGCGAATATTGCACGCCGTCCTCGCGTGCCGCGACCAGGCGCGGCGGCGCCTCGGGGTGAGCTAGATCGATCAGCCGCTGCTCGGAGGTCTCGTGATCGCCGCCTGCGATCACGCAGAAGCGGCCGCTGGTGCTCTCATGCAGATGGGTGAACCAGCCGGCATCCTGCTCCTCGTAGACGAGCGTGTCGTCGGCCTGCCTGGTGCCGAGCTTGTGCAGCCACACCTGCATCGGGCGATGGTTGTCGTCGAGCTTCACGTAGAAGAAGCTCTTGCAGTCCTTGCTCCAGACCACGCCGCCGTCGGTCTCCTCGACCAAATCGTCAAGATCCTTGCCCGTGGCCCAGTCGCGGACGCGGATGGAAAAATACTCCGAGCCCTTGGTGTCGGCGCTCCAGGCTTGCAGTTTGTGATCGTTCGAGTGGCGGCTGCCGCCGAACTTGAAGTATTTGTGGTCTTTGGCGAGCGCATCGCCGTCGAGCACGATATGGCCCTCGCCGCCGTCGCGCGGCATGCGGCCGAACAGCTCGTGCTGGCCGCCCTCGCGAAACCTGCGGAAATAGGCGAACGGGCCGTCGGGCGAGGGCACGCTGGAATCGTCCTCCTTGATCCTTCCGCGCATCTCGCGCACCAGCGTCTTCTGAAGTGACGAGGTGTGGCCGAGCAGGCTCTCGGTGTAGCCGTTCTCTTCATTGAGATATTTGCGGATGTCGGGATCGAGCACGGCGGGATCGCGCAGCACCTCCTGCCATTTCTCGTCCTTCAGCCAGGCATAGTCGTCGGTCACGGTGATCCCGTGCCGCGTGAAGGAATGCGGCCGGCGCGGGGCGACGGGGGGCTGGGAAGGTGTCTTGGCTTGTGTCACTCGGTCCTCATCATCTCGTATTCGCGCTACGCTCCCTCTTTACCTCTCCCCGCCTGCGGGGAGAGGTCGAATTCGATCGCAGATCGAATTCGGGTGAGGGGGTACAGGTCCCTCGGCAATCTCATCCGCGGGGAGAGGCCCCTCACCCCAACCCTCTCCCCGTAAGAACGGGGAGAGGGAGAAGAAAGGCGCGCCGCATCGCTCGCCGTGTTCCACCTTATATCGTCCCGATTCCGCGAATTGCCAGCGCCGCTGCGCCAAGGACTGCGCCAAGTCGCCGGGTTGTTGATCGCCCCCTTGTATGCTTTAGGGGCGATATTCCCGCTGCCGGTCCAGCCTGATGCTGTTCAATTCCTACCCGTTCATCCTGCTGTTCCTGCCGGCCGTGCTGGCCGGCTATTTCTGGCTCGGGCGGCGCAGCAATCTGGCGCCGGTGATCTGGCTGGCGCTGGCCTCGCTCGCCTTCTACGCCATCGGCAGCTGGCAGTTCGTGGGCCTGCTGCTGATCTCGATCGCCTTCAACTACGGCGTCGGCCATCTCCTGATCGCGGCGAAGCTCGCTCCAATGCAACGAAAGGCGGCGCTGGCGCTCGGCGTCGTCGGCGACCTCCTCGTGCTCGGCATCTTCAAATATGCCGGCTTCGTCGCCGAGAACATCAATGCGCTGGCCGGCACGCATGTCGCGGTCCATATCCTGCTGCCGGTCGGCATCTCCTTCTACACCTTCACCCAGATCGCGTTCCTGGTGGATGCGTATCGTGGCCAGGTCGCGCGTTACGCCTTGCCGCACTATGCGCTGTTCGTGACCTACTTTCCGCATCTGATCGCGGGGCCGATCCTCCACCACAAGGACATGATCCCGCAATTCGAGCGGAAGGAGACCAAGCTTCCTGACGCGCACCTGATCCTGTGCGGCATCGTCATCTTCGCGATCGGCCTGTTCAAGAAGACCTGCCTTGCCGACGGCATCCAGCCACTCGTGGCGCTCGCCTTCGAGGCGCGCTCGCCGAGCTTTGATCAGGCCTGGTGTGGTGCGCTCGCCTACACGTTCCAGCTCTATTTCGACTTCTCCGGTTATTCCGACATGGCGATCGGGATATCGCTGATGTTCGGCATCTTCCTGCCCGTGAATTTCAACTCGCCCTACAAGGCCGCCAGCATCGTCGAGTTCTGGCGCCGCTGGCACATGACCTTGTCGCAATTCCTGCGCGACTATCTCTACATCTCGCTCGGCGGCAATCGCCGCGGCCGCGTGCTGCGCTACGTCAATCTGATGATCACGATGCTGCTCGGCGGGCTCTGGCACGGCGCGGCCTGGACTTTTGTCGCCTGGGGCGCGCTGCATGGCGCTTACCTCTGCGTCAATCATGCCTTCAACGCGCTGGTGCCCAACGTCCCGACGTTGCTCGTGCGTCCGGTCCGCATCGTCGGAGCCGTGCTGACGTTCCTCGCCGTCGTCGTGGCCTGGGTTTTCTTCCGCGCCGAGAGCGTTACTTGGGCGCTGCGCGTCCTCCACGCGATGGCCGATCCGTCGAATATCGTCCTCGGCCGCGAGGAGATCGCCGCATTGGTTCTGGTGTCGATCCATGCCGCGCTGGTGTGGCTGGCGCCGAACACGCAAGCGATCATGGGATACGATCACGACAATCGCAGGGTCGGCGAGACCCTGCCGGTGGGGCGGATGCGGCCGCTGTTTCTTTACGGCGCGTCGCTGGTGCTCGCTCTCGGGATTCTCGGCATCCAGAGCCACAGCGAATTCATCTATTTCCGGTTCTGATGCGGGGCAATTTCACACATCTGAGACGTCTTCTGCTCGTCAGCATCGCCTGCGTGCTGGGCGCGGCGGTGCTCACCTATCTCGTCGATCCCCTGCAACTGTTCCGCCCGTCGCGACTGGCCTTCTATTCCGACGACACGCGCGTGCAGAATGCCGGGCTGATCCGCAGCCAGTCGTTCGACACCGCCTTCATGGGCACCTCGCTCGCGATCCATTTCCGCCAGAGCGACATCGATCGCGCGCTCGGCGTCCACTCGCTCAAGCTGGCAATGACCGGGTCCAATTCGCGCCAGCAGGGCTTTGTGCTGGAGCGGGCGATCGAGCGCGGTGCCCGGCGCGTGATCTGGGCGATGGACGATTTCATCTTTGTCGATGCGGCCGATATCGAGGCCGATCCCTTTCTGCCCGTCGATCTCTATCGCCAGACAACGAAGGGCATCGCGTCCTATCTGTTCAGCGCCGCGATGGCGAAGGAATCGTTGTTCGCGCTGCTGCGGTCGATCCCGCCGCTGCAGCAGAAGCTGACCCTGGCGGCGCCGTTTCTCCCCGTCAAGTTCGCGCTGTCCGATGTCGACGACATCTACGCGCTGCCGCGTGATTTCGACGTCGCGCGTGACTACAATGCGAAGAAGACGCTCGCCTCGTTCGCCTACATCACGAGCCCCGTGCGCAGCCGATTCCTCGGCGAAGGCTATGGCTACGACGCCATGCTCCGGCATTTCGAACGCGACGCCGTCGGCTTGATCGCGCGTCATCCGGACGTGACCTTCGACATCTACCTCCCGCCCTATTCGATCCTGCAGTTCGTCGCGATGCGCGATGCCTCGCCTGCGACGCTGAAGATCGTCACCGACCTCACCGCGCGCATCGCCGAGCGGCTGACGCAGCTTCCGAATGTGCGTCTGTACGATTTCCGCGCGATCAGGGCGGTGACGCACGATCTCGGCAATTACAGCGACGTCATCCACCATTCGCCGGTGGTGGACGCGATGGTGCTGAATTGGCTGGCGCGTGGAGAGTATCGCGTCGATCCCGAGGCGCCGCTCGCGTCGCTGGATGCGCTGAAGGCGCAGATCGAGGCGTATCGAGTCGCGCGCTGAAGTTCCCCTCTCCCCCTGTGGGAGAGGGTGGCTCGCCGCGCAGCGGCGAGACGGGTGAGGGGTATCTATCCGCGTGTACAACTCTCGCAGTGAAGTTTGCGGAGAAAGACCCCTCATCCGGCGCCATAGCCGAAGCTTCGCTTCGGCGTTCCTGAGAACGGCGGCCGAAGGCCGCCTATGCCACCTTCTCCCACAAGGGGAGAAGGAAGAAAGAAGCGAAGCTTTCGCCGGGGCGACCGAGAACTACACCGCCACCTGCTCGCCGAGATACGCGACCGCGGCTTCCAGCCCGCCCTTGCCGTGTGGGATCTTCAGCGCATTCAGCCCGATCTCGACCACCCCCAACGTGCCGAGCAGCATCGGCGCATTGACGTGGCCCATATGGGCGATGCGGAAGGCTTGTCCGGAGAGATCGCCGATGCCGGTGCCCAGCACGACGCCGCACTTGTCCTTGCAATAGCGCTGCAGCAGCGCCGGATCGTGGCCATTGCTCATGGTTACCGTGGTCACGGTGTTGGAGCGCTCGCTCGCCTCCGCGACGTTGAAGCCGAGCACCTGGCCTTCCGACCAGGCGGAGACGGCGCGGCGCGTGGCTTCGCCGAGCAGGCTGTGGCGGCGGAACGCGTTTTCGAGCCCTTCCTCGTGCAGCAGGTCGATCGCCTTGCGCAGCGCGAACAACAGATGCACCGGCGCGGTGCCGGCATATTTGCGATAATTCTCGCTGCCTTCGCGCTCGCTCCAGCTCCAATAGGGCGTCGACATGTTGGCCTTCTTCTGCACCTCGAGTGCGCGCGCGTTCGCCGCGACGAAGCCGAGGCCGGGCGGCGTCATCAGGCCCTTCTGCGAGCCGGACATAGCGACGTCGATGCCCCATTTGTCCATCTCGAACGGCATGCAGCCGAGCGAGGCGACAGTGTCCACCATGTACAGCGCGGGATGGCCGCTCGCCTTGATCGCCTTGCCGATCGCCTCGATGTCGTTCTGCACGCCCGATGCCGTGTCGACCTGGACGACGACGACGGCCTTGATGGTGTGCTCCTTGTCGCGGCGCAGGCGCTCTTCGACCTCGTGCGGCCGCACCGCGCGGCGCCAGTCGCCCTTGAGCACCTCGACCTCGGCGCCCATCAGGGCGGCCGCGTTGCCCCAGCCGATCGCGAAGCGCCCACTCTCCAGCACCAGCACCTTGTCGCCGCGCGACAGCACGTTGCTCAGCGCGGCTTCCCAGGCGCCATGGCCGTTGGCGATGTAGATGTAGGACTTGCCCTTGGTCGCGAACAGCTTCGAGATGTCTGCGAGAAGGGTATCGGTCAGCTCGTGCATCTCTTTGGAGTAGATGTCGATCGCCGGACGATGCATCGCCTGCAGCACCTCGTCGGGCATCGTGGTGGGCCCGGGGATGGCCAGAAATTCCCGGCCCGCGCGAACGGTCATTGCTGTTGGTCCTTGTTGCTTCAGAACAGGCTGGTGGGTCGCTGACTCACGTTCTACGCGCCGTGGAAGCCCAAGAAAAGCACGCAAAACGCAGGTCTGGGGTGGTTTTTGTTTCGAGCATGGTCTTGTCGGAAAACCGCCTCACTCTTTTCCGGACCATGCACTTATCTCTTGGTCTCGCGGCAGCCGGCGGCTTCGGCCTCTTCCACCGAGCAGAACCAGCGGGTGCCCTTGCTGATCTTCATCTTGATCTGGGTGTACCAGCGGCTGGTCGGCTGGTGATAGATGCACTCGCCGGCGGTGTTGACGTTGCCCTTGATGGTGCAGTCCGGCGAGGGCGCGACCGGCCCGGAGGCCGAGGCGAGCAGCACCGCATGCGCGCCCTCGGGCGGCTTGGTCGCGCCCAGGATGGTGGTTTTCTTGTTGCGGACGCGCCAGTCCCATGGCGCGATGAAGGCGCCCTGCCACATGCCGGCCTTTGCCTCGCGCGCGGCCGCCTCGTCGGGTTCGTAGTCGTGAGAGACGCGGGTGTAGGCGAGTGCCCAGCCGCTGCGCACCAGCCATTTCTGGATGTCCTCGCCGCCGACCTCGCAGCGCGCCACGGTGCGGCCGCGCCGGTCTATCGCGCGGGCGTGGCAGACCCAGTTCTTGCCCTCGGTGTATTTGGCGAGCTCATCGCGCGCCGCGATGCCGCAGGTCCAGCGCTCGGTTTTCGTATTGAGGCAGAGCTGGTCGACCGCGGGCGCGTCGATGCCGCCGAGCCGGACCCGCGTATTCCCGATCAGGACGGAATCGCCGGCGCGGACCTTTGCGGTACCGGTGATGTCGGCGGCCTCGGCCAGCGAGGGGATGGCGAGCAAAGACAGCGCAATCAGGAATTTTCGCAACATGCCGGTCCGCGTGTGAGGAAAATCTCGATAGACGTCGCAATTGTGGTCGGCTTTTGGCCGCCCGGCCAGCGCCTGCCCAACGATTGAGCTTTCAACTTCCCGTCATTGTGGCGGGGGCTCTCGTGTCCCGGACGCGCTGCAGCGTGAAACGCTGCTGCGCAGAGCCGGGACCCAGAAATTGCGAGCGCTCTGCGACATGGGCCCGGGCTCAGCAGCGCACCGCTTCGCGCTGCGCTGTGTCCGGGGCACGAGACCATCCTCACCCCCGCGCCATCGCCCGCTTCGCCACTGCCAGCCCCATCAGCACGAAGGCCGACGTCACCTCGGGACCACCCACCAGAATCCTCGTCGGCGTCTTCATCTTGTTCCATTCATAGGCGCGGAACGGGCCGCGGCGGCCGCCTTCGCCGAGGCTCGCGACGATCACGTTCAGCGCCGGCGCGAAGGCGCGCGGGTCGGCGCCGAGATGGCCGAGCGCGATCAGCGCCAGCGCCGCGTCGAACACGTTCATCTCCGCGGCCATCAGCTCGCCCTTGACGTAGGAGAGCACGCGATGGCGGATGAAATCGAAATCGCCGTCGGGGTCGATCGCGGCCTGTGCTGCCAGCGGCAGCGCCAGGAAGGCCGCATAGCAGCGGCCGAAATAGGCGCTGTAGAGCTCGGGCAGATAATAGATGTGCGAGCGCGGATTGGCGAAGGTGCCGCTCGCGGCGAGCCGCTTCTGGAAGCCGATGATGCGATGTACCGTGGCCAGCCGCGCCGGCGTCTCCAAAATCTTCCAGCGCGCGAGGTTGCGGAAGCTGACCTCGAGAATGTCGAGATTGAGCGTCGGATCGAGATCGTTGCCGTAGGGCCGCTCGCCTTTGAGGTTGTCGATCCAGGTCGCGACGCCGCCCTCGTAGTCGATGTTGTCGTTGAGCGGCACGGTCACGCGCGGCTCGTTGACGCCGGCCAGCACCTGATAGCCCGAATAGAAGTCCAGCAGCGGCTGATCGATGATCGGATCGGTGCAGCCGGCTTGCGTCGCTGCTGAGATCGAGCACGCCGTGGTGTCGCAATCCGGCACATAGACGCCGAAGCCGAGGTCCTGCTTGATCTGGGCGAAGAAGCGGGAGAAGCGCGGATGCGGCGCCGGCGCGAGCGCGGTGATGACCTTGAAGCGTGTGCCGTCGATGCCCTCGACCTCTTCGCGGCTGATGTTGACGCAGAAATCGACCATGTCGGCGATCGCACGCTCGGATGCAATCTTGTCGGCCGGCGAGGCGAGCCCGGTCTCGACATAGCTCAGCAGCGCCTCGATGAAGAACGCGTCGTAATAGGCCGAGCGGTGTCGGATCTGCACCGGCTCCCACATCGGCTCGGCAATGCCGCTCCAGGGCGGATTGACGACGGCTGCTGCCTGCGAGCGCGCGATGAAGACGCGGGCGAGATTGAACAGCAGCGAGGAGTTCTTGTAGCCGCGCGCGTTCAGCCCCGTCAGCGCCATGGTCAGCTCGCGCCCACGGACATCGGGGTCGCCGATCAGGTTGAAGGCGGCATAGGTCGGCAGGAAACCGTTCTTGCGGTACGAGCCGAGCAGATGCTGCGCGCAGTCGCGGATCACGCCGTCGATCTGCGCCTGTTGCGGCGCTTGGCCTGTGAATATCGCCGGCGGCGGTTTTGGATGATCGAGCGCGATGCTGTCGACGAGATCGGCGATTGGCTGGCCGACCGCCGCCCAGTCGGGCTCGGCATCGTCGCGCGCCCGCACCAGCGCCGTGCGAAGCCGGGTGAGCTTCGCCTCGTCGCGCAACTCGGGCAGCCCGGCGCGACCGAGCAGGATCCGCAATGCGGGATTGCCGAGCGCGGTCTTGTAGAACTTGGCCAGATGCGGATCGCCGCTGGCCGGGCCCGACAATACGGGATCGCAGACGTCGTAAAGCGAGGGGCCGTCCTTTCGCGCCGTCAGCGCCCGGCAGGCGGCGCCGGCAAAATAATGAAAGCTCATGAAATACCTGGTCGCGGGGCCTTGGCCAGGGGCCGGCCGGCCCGCTCCCATCTGCGCGCCACCCCCTCCAAGTCTTTGAAAAAGCTACCCGGATTCGCAGGAAATACAAATGTGATGGTGGTCACGGAAAAACCCGGCACGGGAGCTGCTTGATTAAGGCCGTTACAAGGGGCTCGCGACGAAAAAACGTGCAAATTCTGCTCGGAGGATTAACCAATATCTTCAGTCACTTAGCTCAAATTTTGGGCGATCTATTGCCGGGGAGGAGATATCCGGTTAAGGCTTTGTTTGGTGCGGCGCCGCAAATTGCGCGCAGTTCGGGGGCAGATCCCCGGCCAATCCCTCAAACCTGAAGCCACCATCGCGCTACTCAAACATTGTGCGCGCGCTTGGCTGGTCTTTGGCACAGGAACGAACCGAGATGAATGTAAGGCAGCTCGAGCTTTCCAGACGCACGATCGCGGTGGCCGCAGCCCTCATCGGCACGGTGTCGCTCGTGATCGGCGCGCATGCTGCCCTCAACATGCGCGCGATCGATGCCGCCAAGGCCGTGTCGACCGACCAGGTCACCGGCTCGATCGGCCAGTCGTCCCGCCTCGCCCTCGTCATCGGCAATGGACATTATCCCGACGCCAGCGCGCCGCTGACGCAGTCGATCAACGACGCCCGCGCGCTGTCCTCGTCGCTGCGCAAGAACGGCTTTGATGTCGACATGGTGGAAGACGCCACCAAGGACGACATGGTCCGCGCCGTCAATCGCCTGAAGTCCCGGATCAAGCGCGACACCGTCGTCATGCTGTTCTTCGGCGGCTACGGCGCGCAGGCCGGCCGCGAGAGCTACATGCTGCCGGTCGATGCGGTGATCTGGAAGGAAAGCGACGTCCGCCGCCAGGGCGTCTCCATCGACGGCGTGCTCGACATGATGAAGGAGCAGGGCGCCAAGGCCAAGCTCATCGTCGTCGACGCCTCGCGCCGTAACCCCTACGAGCGCCGCTTCCGCTCCTATAGCCACGGCCTCGCGCCGATCAGCGCGACGGACAACGCATTGATCCTGTCCTCGGCTTCGCCCGGCAAGGTCGTCGACGACGGCAAGGGCGAGCACAGCGTGCTGGTCGGCGAGTTCCTCACCAACCTCAGCGCGCAGGGCAGCGCCGAAAGCGTCTTCAACAAGACCCGCGTCGCCATCTCCCGCGCCTCCGAAGGCGACCAGGTCCCGACCATCTCATCCTCGCTGCTCGAGGACGTCCATTTCGGCGAAGCAGCCGGCGGCTAGTTTTTCGCGGCTATCGCAGGCCTTGTAGGGTGGGCAAAGGCGCGAAGCGCCGTGCCCACCATCTTTCCAAAATCGCTGACAGAATTGGTGGGCACGCTTCGCTTTGCCCACCCTACGATATGCGTGCCGTAGCGCGCATCTGCGCCTCCACCGTCATTGCGAGGAGCTCTTGCGACGAAGCAATCCAGGGTCTCTCCGCGGAAAGATTCTGGATTGCTTCGCTTCGCTCGCAATGACGGTTGAGGCGAGACTTACTTCGCGGCTTCCGTGGCCATCACCGGGCGTACCGGATCGCCTTCGCGAAGGATCGCGCCGGCGCGGGCGACGACGATGTCGCCTTCGTTGAGGCCGTCGCGAACCTCGATATTGCCGCCCGACATCAGCCCGATCTCGACCCGCTTGGTCTCGACGCGGTTGCGGCGGATCACCTGCACCACGGTGCCGGCGGTGGAGTACTGCACCGAGGTCAGCGGCACCGCGACGTTGCAGCTCTGCCCGGTCTTGATCAGCGCGCGCCCGCTCGCGTTCAGCAGCAGCCGCTTCTGCGAGGAGATGCCGATATAGACCATGCCCTGCTGGATGTTCGGCTCGACGGTCGGTCCGATGCGGCGCACCTTGCCGTCGAGGTCACCCGCGCCGGCAATGCGTACGGTCGCCTGCTGCCCGACCGCGAGCTTCCGGATATCGGTGGTCGCGACCAGGCCGACCAGATCATATTCGCTGCGCGCCACGATCGTGAACAGTGCCTCGCCCTTGGCCGAGGCGAGGTTGCCGATCTGCGCGGTCGACGTCGCGATCACGCCCGCCACGGGGGCAGTGACCTGAAGCGTGCCGCCTTCGGGCAGCGCCAGCCGCGCCAGCACCTGGCCGGCCGTGGTGGTGTCGCCGGCTTCCGCCAGCACGTCCGTGACCTTCAGGCCGGGACGTTCCGGCCGCACGGAGGTCTCCTCGCGCGCGATGATCGTGCCGGTGGCCTCGACGATGTCGGAGAAGCAGGATTTTGCGACCTTCAGCACCGTGACCGCGGGCCCCTTGGGCGCGTCGTCATCGGCGGCGCGCGCGGGCTGGGCGGACAGCAGGACCAGTCCGGCGAGAGCGACGAGTTTTTTGGGAAAGGAACGCGCAGGCAATGGACGCATCGGTCATTCCGGTTGGGGCCTTGACGGCCTCATCGTTAGCAGAAGCAACCGCGGCGGACCATGGGCCGGCCGGATGAGAATGCCGCAGCGCAGGCGGCGCGATGCCGCCCGTTGATTTAGTCGCTGCATAAGCGAAGAGGTTCGCCGGTGGTTGCCGCCCGACAAACTCGTCATGCCCGGGTTTGTCCCGGGCATCCACGTTCTTCGCACCGCGAGCAAGGCGTGGATGGCCGGGTCAAGCCCGGCCATGACGCTGTGGAGGCACTGGATCCCTCACTGCAGCGTCAAGAACTCCACCCAGTTAGGCTTCTTGCCGGTGGGATAGGATTTCAGCTTGGCGAGCGCGCCGCTGCTCTGGTCGATCGCATAGACCGTCATGCTGTCGGAGAGCTCGCCGACCGCGGCGAGATAACGCCCCGACGGATCGATGTGGAAACCGCGCGGCTGCTTCTCCGTCGGCACGCTGCCGATCGTGGTCAGCTTGCCGCTTGTTGCGTCGACCTTGTAGGCGGCGAGCGTGTTGGTGGTGCGCTCGGAGGCGTAGAGGAAGCGGCCGTCCGGGGTGATGTGGATGTCGGCGGCCCAGGGCTTGCCGGTAAAGCCTTCCGGCAGTGACGTGGTGCGCTGGATCTCGTCCCATGCGCCGCTCTTGGCCTCATAGCTGAACGCCGCGACGTCGCCGTTCAGTTCATGGACGAGATAGACGAACTTGCCGTTGGGATGAAACACGAAGTGCCGTGGTCCCGATTTCTCCGGCACCTTGGTCACCGGCGGATCGCTCGGCGTCAGTGTGCCCGCGACTGCATCGAACGCGAAGGTCAGCACCTGATCCGAACCGAGATTGGTCGCGAACACGAAGCGGTTGTCGGGCGAGGGCAGGAAGGCGTGCGCGTTCAGCCCGGTCGGAATCACCTGCTTCGGCTCGCCGGCGACGCCGTTGGCGAGCAGCGGATTGAGCGCGACCTTGTTGCCGCCATAGGAGGCGCTGAACAGGAATTTGCCAGTGCTATCGACGGCAATCGCCATGCTGTCGGCGAGCGGTCCGTTGCCGATAGGGCTGAGCTGGCCCGTCTTGGGATCGATCGCAAAGCTCACCGCGAGGAATGGCTGCGAGCGCACGCCGGCAATCAGCACGCGGTGGTCGGGCGTGATCGCGAGCGGTGTCGACGAGCCGGGCTTGTCGACGCCGGTGAAGGCGGCGGTCTGCACCGGTGTCATCTCGCCGCTCTCGGCCAGCTTGAACACGCTGATGTCGTTGCTGTCGGCGTTGCCGACATAGGCGAAGGTCTCGGCCATGCCGGGGCGGACTCCAGAAACGAGGGTGAGGAAGGCGAGGGTGGTGGCGATCGCAGCGCGTGGCGCGATGCGGCGTGTCGGTCTCGGCATGGGGCTCCTCCTTACAGGCGTACGGCCTTGTCGTTTTGTCGTGCAGGATAGCGGGAGCCGTGCCGCCGTACCAAGTTCCAGTTGAAGATCGATCGATGCCGAAATTGTATCGTTCGCGCGGGTGGCTACCGCACTGCGGCCGTCTGGCTGCGGGAGGGCAGGTGCGGGCCGGCCCCAGTGTTGGGTGCCCCGAGCAGGCCCCACACCGCCACCGCGAGCAGCGCGCAGGTCAAAATGGTCCAGGCGACCAATCGTTTCCGCATCAGGCCAAATCCATCCGTCGCAAGCCCATCCGTCGTTTGAAGCCCCGGGGCCCGCGCATGATCGTGCACTGCAAACGGCGACGATCCTATGAACTCGTTCACAGGCACAACATCGCATCGGTATTGCGAACCAATGCCGCGGGAGTGCATTGACCCTTATGCCGCGTGAAAACGACCTCGAAGGCAAGCCCGACATGGGCGGCAAGCATGGCGGCCAGAAAGGCCAGCCCAAGCCGCCGCCGCGCCCGCGCGAGGGTCCGCGCGATGAGGACGTCGTGGCAAAGCGCCACACCGGCCAAACCGATCGCACGCTGCCGCCGACCAAACAAAAATAGCGCTGTATTTCGCGCCGGGAACATCAGCCTCGCCTTGCCGTTATGCTGATCCCGCAAGCGGACGAGGTCGAACCGGAGGCTGGCACGTGTTTTGGATCTATTGGAACACCGCTTGGTCGCTCATCATCAGCGGCATCATGTTCACCACCATCGTTACCCATCCCGACGCCGAGTTCGCCGAGATCCGGGCGGCAAAGCAGGCGAAGTGAGCCCGCGCGCCTGAGGCCCGATCTCCAGAGCGGTGAACCGCTCGCGGTCAGCGGTGGCTGGTCCGCCGCGGCGTCGAAGACGGCTATCGCGCCGCTCTGCTCGCGCGCTTCCTGACCGCGGGTGCCGGCAGCGCCGCCTGAAGGGCTGCGTCGGCCGCTTGCTTGGCCTCGCGCGCCTCTCGAAGCCGCGCCATGTTCTTGCGAATTTCGATGGACTGCCTTTCGACGTCTGCCAGTGCAAGTGCTCCTTCTTCGGCGGCGAGGCGCCTGCGATTGGAGCGCGCGATGCTTTCGGGTGACAGCTCGGCGGATTTCCTGGCGCTCATGCTTCACTCCTTTGTGCAACCGGCAAAACCCGCTCAATCCGGGGATCGAACGGGCTCGTGCGCGACAATCGCGCGAACGCTTTCAACTCCGTCGATGTCTTTGGAAAAGGTGCCCGCAGGCGCATTCAACAAGGCACAGCGGCTGATCGAACGCCCTCGATATATGTTCCGTTCAATTTTCTGCAAGGACGGCCAGGCCGATTTGGCTCAGCCAGGCAGCTCGGGCCGCCTCGATCGAGAGGCTTCACACGATCCGGTCGAGGTGCAGCCAAGGCTTTATCGATTGACAGGGCTGCGCGAGAGTGGTCACGTGACAGCGCGAAGTTGCATCGCTGTGACAAGCGCATCGACTTGTCCGAAGCTGGCGACGAATGTCGCAGCGCTATCCTCAAAATTCGCAATGAAGCTCCTGCGCAATTGGCTGCCATGCAGGGCGTGTCGCATTTGCAGCCCCAAGCGAGGAGGAGGATCGATTGCAGGTACTCGTCAGAGACAACAATATCGAGCAGGCACTCCGTGTTCTCAAGAAGAAGATGCAGCGCGAGGGCGTCTTCCGCGAAATGAAACAGCGGCGTTCCTACGAAAAGCCCTCGGAGAGAAAGACTCGCGAGAAATCCGAGGCCGTTCGACGCGCCCGCAAGCTCGCGCGAAAGCAGGCAATCCGCGAAGGATTGCTGCCCGCACCGCCGAAGAAGAAGCCTTTCGAGCGCAAGCCGCCCCTGCCGGAGGTCAAAGCCCGGGTCCCTATAGCCTGAAGTCGATGCCTCGCAGCACGATGCCGGGCGGCGTACCCTCGAACTCCGTCGCGCGATATTTGCTTGCCGCGCGGGCTTCGATGCGATCCCGCAGGCGCGTGAACTGGGCTTCACGTTGCTCGGGCCTGACCTGCGGGCTGGGCTCGAGGTAGTCCATCGCCGAGGTCGAGATTGCGCAAGGAATCTCCCTGGCCCCGTCATGCATCGAGAACCGGACGATCATCCGATCGTATTCGTGGCCGATAAAGCGGCCGCTGGTCAATGTCATGGCTTACTCCGTCAGCTGATTGCTGCTTGGCACGATCGCCCCTCAAATCATCGCCGCCGATTCCCGGCTGGCCGGAACGTGGCGCACGTCGAGAATGCAGGCGGCCGTCGTTTGTCTCAGTCATCCCCGGACAGCCGGACGAAATCGTCCAGCAGCGCCGCCACCAGCGCGCGGTGGCGCGTGTCCTCGGCGGGCAGGCTTGCGGCATAGAGGTTGAGCAGATGGCGCGCCTTCACCGCCGCCTCCGGCCAGGACGTGGCGGGCACCGTCATCATGCGGTTCTCGAGATCGGCCTCGCGCTCGCGCAGCTCTCTGACATTGGCCTCGACCTCCGCCAGCGCCCGGCGCAGGTCGGTCGCCTTCTGCGCAGCCATGCCGCGGTGCTTGTCGAGATCGACGGTGCGGTCAGTCATTCGCCACGCTCGCGTCTGCGGCCTGCGCGTTCGCAAGATCAACCGAGCCGATCGACAGCATCTCCATGGTGCCGCGGGGGCCTTCTGCGGGCACGGTGATCATCGTGGCAACGCGGCGATAGGCCGCGAACGTCAGGCCCTCGATCGCCTCCTCGTCAGTGACGACCTCATAGGCGCCGGCCGGCAACACGCGCTCGACGCCGCGGATGCGGAACGGATGTCTGAAGGTGACGGTTTCACGCCGCGAGCGGATGGTCATGCACGCCTGCCTTTCGCAAGTGAAGCCCCAACCGGTGCCGGCTGTCGCGACCATGCGCGCTTGCCGCGGCAATAGCCAGCACTATCGTCGCCGCGCCGGCAAGCGACGATGTCACAGCAGCCATTGTTTCCGCAGCATTTTAACCCTCGCTATTGGCTCGGTGCGGGCGTAGGGTCGCTGCCATCACCGCACGTCTCAACGGCTTCGACCGGTGACTGAGGGTCACGTGTGCTCCCGCCGAAGGCTTCGCAGGAGCGTTCGATGGCGTGTGTTCGCATCGCGGATCGGATCGTGCCGCCGGTGATGGTTCCGCGGTTTCTTCTGCTTCTCGTCGGCGCAGCCGCCATCCTCGATGACTAGGGCAACAATTGTGCCGTATCTGGTCAGCGGGACCAACGAATACGGCAGCTCCAATCTCGGTCGCGGCAAGGCGACGTTCGCGCTGCGCCTCGCGCGAAAACTGCTGCGCGAAGGCTACATGGACGTCAGGGTCTGCACCCCTCGTGGACGGCTGCTGCAATCGGATGAGCTCGACGAGCTCGAACCAACGGAGAGCGACATGGCAAAGGGCCAGCAACGCGGTAATCGCGAAACCAAGAAGCCGAAGAAGGAAAAATCCAAGGTGATCGCCGCGGCCCCGAGCCGCAAGGAAGCCGCCTGGCAACCGGATTTCGGACCGGCGAAGAAGAAGTAGCGAGGCGCCGGCGAGGGATGGGGTGACTGGCCGCGCTAAGCCGCCACCGCCTGCGCCGACAACAGCTGCCTCAGCTTCGCTGCCGGCACGGCCGGGCTGAACAGCCAGCCCTGCATCTGGCTGCATCCGAGCTGCCGCAGCACCTCGCGCTGTGCTTCGGTCTCGACGCCTTCGGCCGTCGTCGCCATGTGGCGTGCGGCCGCCATGTGCACCACCGCCTGCACGATCGGAGAGGAATCCTCGGACTGGCCGATGTCGCTGATGAAGCTGCGGTCGATCTTGATCTTGTCGAACGGGAAGCGGTGCAGATAGCTCAGCGACGAATAGCCGGTGCCGAAATCGTCGAGCGCGATGCGCACGCCGAGCTCGCGCAGCTGCTGGAGGATCGTCAGCGCCTCCTCGTCGTCGCGGATGAGCACGGTCTCGGTGACCTCGAGCTCGAGCCGTCCGGGCGCAAGTCCTGACTCCGCGAGCGCGGCTGCAACCTTGAGCGCCAGCGTCCTGGCGCGGAACTGCACCGGCGAGACGTTGACGGCGACGTGGATATCGCCGGGCCAGCTCGCCGCCTCGGTGCAGGCCTGCTTCAGCACCCATTCGCCGATCTCGCCGATCAGCCCGGTCTCTTCCGCGACCGGAATGAAATCGGCGGGCGAGATCATGCCGCGCTCGGGATGGCGCCAGCGCAGCAGCGCCTCGCAGCCGTTGACGACATTGGCCGCAAGGTCGACCAGCGGCTGGTAATGCACCTCGAACTCGCCGCGGGCGAGGGCCTGGCGCAGGTCGAGCTCGAACTGGCGGCGCAGCCGCGCCTTGGCGTCGTATTCGGGCACGAAGAGGCGGAAGGTGCGGCGGCCCTCGGACTTCGCGGCATACATCGCGAGATCGGCGCGCTTGAGCAGGTCGTCGAGATTGTCGCCGTGATCGGGCGCGATCGCGATGCCGATGCTGGCATCGGTCGGGATCTCCTGGCCCTTGCAGTCCACGGGCGTACGCAGCGCTTTCAGGATGTTTTCGGCCAGCGCCGTCAGCTCGGCCTGGTCGCTGGTGCCGGCCTTGACGATGGCGAATTCGTCGCCGCCCAGGCGCGCAACGAGATCGTTGCCGCTGACGCAGGCGCGCAGGCGGTTGGCGACCTGGCGGAGCAGCTCGTCGCCGACCTCGTGGCCGAGCGAATCGTTGACGCCCTTGAACTCGTCGACGTCGATGTAGAGGATCGCGAACGGCTGGCCTTGGGCAAGCTCCGCGATGCGGCGCTCCAGATGGCCGCGCATCAGCACGCGGTTGGGCAGGTCGGTCAGCGCGTCGTAATGCGCCATATGCGCGATGCGCTCGTCGGCGCGGATGCGTTCGGTGACGTCGTCGTGGGTCGCGAGCCAGCCGCCGGCGGCGCCGGGCTGGTTCTTGATCTCGATCAGGCGGCCGTCCGCGGTCTCGACGACGGCGCTCTGGGTTCGCCCGGTATTGCTCAGAATGTCGTCGCAATAGGACGCGACGTCACCGTGGAACGATCCGGTGTCATGGCGATGCTGGATCACGTCGCGGAAATAGGCGCCGGGCTTCACCACGTCGGCCGACAGCCCGTACATCTCGATGTAGCGCCGGTTGCAGACGATCAGCCGCTCGTCCTGGTCGAACATCAACAGGCCTTGCGTCATGGTGTTCATCGCGGTGTCGAGCTGCTGCTTCTCCGCGGCGAGCCGGCGCGTCATCTGGCGGAAGATCAGGAACAGCGTGAGCACGAGCAGGCCGATCGACAGCACGGCGACGGCGACGAAGAATTTTGTCTGCGTCCGCCAGGTCGCCAGCGTCGCGTCCAGCGATTTGGTCGCGACCACGACCAGCGGCTCGCCGGTCAGGAGGCGCGCGGCGACGATGCGGTCCTTGCCGTCGATCGGGCTGGCGAGCTGCGTCGTGACGAAGGTGCGCTCGAACACCGCCATCTGCTCGCGCGTGCCGTTGCGAAAATTCTGTCCGATCATCGCGTCGACATGCGGAACGCGTGCGAGCAGCTGGCCATTCTGGTGGTGCATCGCGATCGAGGATTCCTCGCCGAGCCCGGCCGAGGCGAAGAAGGATTCGAGCTGCTCCGGCGAAATGGCCCGCGACACCATGCCGAGGAATTCGCCGTGGGGACCGGAGACACGCCGCGCGAACACGATCGCAGCTCCGTTGCCGAACCGGCCGGGCACGACCTCGATCTCTTCCTGCGAGGCCGGATCGTTCCTGAGGCGATTGAAGTAGCCGCGGTCGGCGACCGAAATATCGGCGACCGGCCAGCGCCGCGACGAGTTGATCAGCACACCGTTGGAATCGAACACGTTGGCGCCGGCGACGTCGGACCAGCCGCTGGCTTTGGCGCGCAGCACCTCGTGCGTGGCCAGCGTGGCCATCTCGCTGCGGAAGACATCGGCGGATGCGATGCCGTGACTTTCGAGCTCGGCGATGACGCTCTTCTGGAGCACCGCAAAGTCCTCGAACTCGCGGTCGAAATGCCGGGCGAGCATGCGCACGGAGTTTTCCAGGCTGTCGCGGCCGCTCTCGATTGCATTTTGCCGGAAGCGATCGACGGTGAGCGCGGTGCCGATGGCCATCGCGACCATCAGCACGAAGCCGCCGGCGATCAGCCACGTCAGCGGCGCGCCCTGCCAACGGCGGAGCAACGCGCGCATGCGCGTGGTCCATCGAATTGATGTGCCCATCCAGCCCTCCCGTGGGATGCAAGATGCAGCAAAACCGACAAGAGCCCGTTACCAGTAAGGGTTAGGAAAACATGAATCGGAACGGAATCAGAGGGTTGGTTTCCCTCGTCGGCGGGAGCTCCGCAGGCTGGATTTACGCTGACGCGATTCCGGGGGATCACCGGCGGATTTCCCACCTCAAGGCTTCCGCATTCTTCTTGGCGAACGTCTCGGGCACGTCGAACTTTCCGGTCTCGAGATCATAGCGGCAACGCCAGCCGCCCAGTCCCTTCATGGCGACGTTCTTGGGATGGTTGTCATATTCGCCCGACAGCGAGATCACGAGGTAGCGGTTGTTGGGCCAGTCCATGCCGAGCGAGCGATAGGCCTCTTCCGTACCCTCCATGAGATTGGCCGAGATGTGGAAGTCGAGCTTGGCGAACCTCTTCGTCTCCGGCCGGCCGTAGAAATACGCCCAGGCGAGATCGCTGAGCGGCTTCTTCGTCGCGCTCGCGAAGGCGCCCTTCTCGACATGGTAGAGATAGAGGTCCTGCTCGCCCGAGCCGGTCTTCTGCATCCGCACCAGCCATTGCGAGTCGCTGGTGAAGCGGAAGCCGGCCCCGTAGCCCTGCTCGGGCTTCAGCTCCGTCATCTGCTCGCCGCGGCGAGCCCAGGCCTGCCATTTGACGTCCCAATCCCCGCCGTCCTTCATGTACTGCTCGATCCTGGTGGCGCCATCGGGCGAGGTGAAGGCGAGGCCGGCATTGTTGGTGAGGATGTAGTCCGGCGGCGGGCCGGATGCGGCGAGCGCCGGAGAGGCGGCCAGTGTCAGGACAAGCGCCAGCCATGGCGCGGGACGGCAAAATGCGGTCACGGAAAAAAATCCTCAAGAAATGACCGCGATCCGGCCTCGGTGATTTGACGCCGTCGGTGCCCCGCCGGTTCACGCCGGGCGTGCCGGAACGAAAGGTGCATCATCCCAATGATCGACTTGCTGACGCAGCCAAATCGGCGCAATTTGCCGGCCTCGGTTAATTTGCGACCCAAGGGTTCATTGTCTGATGATCACCGCTTCCAAGGCCTTCATTGCATTCTGCCTGCTCGCGGTGGGCGGCACCCTGCTGGTGATCGGTCCCACCGAGCTGCGCCGCCTGCTGCCGGGCGGCGCGCAGACCGAGATCGCCGTCGCCGCCAAGCCGGAGGCAAAGCCCGAAGCCAAGGCGGAGACCAAGCCAGAGCCGAAGCTGGACGAGCCAAAGCTCGCCGCCAGCGCGCCGCCCGCACCATCGGCGCCCCCAGCTTCCGCGCCGAATGTCGATGCGCTGGCCGAGACGCAGAAGCAGGCCACGGCGCTGGCCGATCTCGTGCCGGCCAAGCCGCCGGCGGTCACGACCGATGCTGGTCCGCGGTTCGACGTCGCGCGCGTCGACGATCACGGCGAGGCGGCGGTGATCGCGGGTCGGGCCGCGCCGGGTGCACAGGTCGAGCTGCTGCGCGACGGCAAGCCGCTCCACACGGTGGTCGCCGATGCCTCGGGCCAGTTCGTGATGACCCCGCCGCAGCTTCCCGCCGGTTCCTATGAACTGACCCTGCGGGCGAAGGCGCCCGATGGCACCGTCACGCAATCGGGCCGCAGCATGCCGGTGACCATCGCCGAAGCCGCGCCGCCGCCCGCGCGGGTCGCGAGGCAGGAGCCGGCACAAGCGCCGAAGCAGGCCGAGAGGCACGACGACAAGTCTGATGTCGTGGCATCCCTGCCGTCGGCATCGTCGCGCCAGGAATCGGCGCGCCTCGCGTCAGCGCCTGACCGGTCCGCGGCCCGGCCGAGATTCATCGGGGCACCGAAGCCTAGGGTGATGGCGCGGGCACCCGAGGCCACGACCGTTGCATCGGCGTCGCCGGCGGACGCCATCAGCGGCGCACCGGCCGAAGCAGGCGGCAACCGGGTGATCTCCCGCGGCGACAGCCTGTGGGCGCTCAGCAAGCTCGCCTACGGCGACGGCTCCCGCTACGCGGTGATCTTCAACGCCAACCGGGGCAAGATCCACAACCCCAACCTGATCTACCCCGGCCAGACTTTTGTGGTGCCGCGGAAGGCGGAGTGAGACCGCATCGGCAACGCCGGTGCGCGTTGCGACGCTTTGCCCTCCGTCTCTCCGGAACATTCGGTTCCCCAGCGCGTCATTGTGATACGCCGCAGTGCGCGCTTGCCGCTGGGAGGAGGCCGAAGTGGTCAGGTCCGCTTTCATGTCCAGACGCATGGGACTGGCGCTGGCGGGCGCTACTCTTGTGATTGCGGCAGTGCTGCTGCCGAATAAGGCCGAAGCGCAGTTCGGATTGCGTGGCGGCCCGCTCGGTGTCGCGCGCTTTGCCGTCGGCCACATGATCGGAATGTCGCGCCTGCGCCATGCACGCATGGCGGTACGGGGCGACCGATATCGCTCCGCCGCGTTGAGGTCGCAGGATCCTCGCGGCGCCGAGCGCGGCCAGCCGGCCAACCCCTACATTTTGCGTGCGGCGCTTACGGCGCAAGCTGCGCTGTCGGGCTGGCACGGTGGCCGCCGCCCGCAGGGCTGGTGGCGCCACCCCGATGGCAGCTATGGCTGGGCGGGCCCGGTGTTCTGGCCGTTCGCGCATGACGACCTCACCACCGCAATCATTCTGGGCGATACGACCGGCCTCTCGCTCTATGGTTATGGCGACATCTACGCCGCGATCTTCGCGCCCTATGCGGCCACGGAGTTCGCCGCCTACACAGCGCCGCAAGGCAGGCGCGCGCGAAAGGTCCCTTCGGTCGAGGTCGTTTGCGATGCCAGCGACACCGGCGGCCTGCCGCTCGACCGCATCGCCGCCCTGGTGCAGCCGAACGAATTGCAGCGCGCAGCGCTCGATGAGCTCGCGACCGCCTGGGTCGCTGCGCGCGACACCATTCGTACGGCCTGCCCGACGCAGGTCCCCGCGACCGCCGCGGAGCGCCTCGGCCTGATGCAGACGCGCCTCGCGGCCATGATCAAGGCGACGGACGCAATCGCGCCGCCGCTCGCAAAGTTCGTCGATCTCCTCGATGCCGGCCAGAAGGCAAAGCTCGACGCGCTGGCCAATGAGCGCCGTGCCGCGCTTGCGGCCGGCCAGCGCAAGGACGCGCAGGCGCCAGCCGCCTGCGAGGCCGGCTACGATCCCCGCTATGATGTGCAGGCGCAGCGGCAATACGAGCAGCTCGTGCAGCAGCAATGGCCCGCCGGCGAGATCGCGTCCACGCTGAGGCTCGACGACACCGCTCGCGCCCGGCTTGAGGTGCTCCAGGACACCACGCTGCGCACCATGGAGACACTGAGTGCGTGCCCGTCCAAGGCCGAGCCCACGCCGCAGGCCCGCCTCACCGCCGTGAAGGCGCGGCTGGAGACGATGCTGCAAGCGGTGAAGGGCGTCGGCGACGCGCTCGACGATTTCGAGGCAGACTTGAGCGACGAGCAGAAGGCCGGCTTCGAGGCGATCGGGCCGAAGCGCGGGGCGTGATCAGCCGCACGCCCAATCGAACTTCATGTCCTTGAAGTCGAGCTGCGCATTGCCGCCGCCGAAATTGTAGCCGCCGAAATATTCCTCGAACTCGATGTAGAACGGGCTCATCTCCGGTACCGCCTGGCACGGCCGCATGGTGCCGCCGAGATGGTTGTGCGCGTGATCCTTGCCCCAGTCGTGCAGGCGGAAATTGTCACGGCTCGGCACGCCGCCGACATAATAATAGTATGGCTGATAACCGGTCGGCGGGTTTTGCCTTGTGTGCTCGTTCTGCGGGCCCTTGCCGGCATTGGGATCGGTCGCGCGCGGCACAAGCGCGATCGCGCGGGTCTCGCTGAGATCGGCGCGCGGCTGCGCGGCAAACATCTTTTTTGCGTAAGGCGCGGCGGCCTCGAAGAAGGCGCTGGCGCCGCCGACGTCGAGCCAGCGCGGCCGATCTGCCGTCGCAAGCGGAAGCGGTGCCGGCGGCGCCGCGAATGCGCCCTCATATTCGGCCTTGGTCAGCAGCAACGCGGCATATTCGTAGTCGAGAATATCGGTCATGCGCGACAGCCGCGGATGCGCTGGTCGCGCCGCCACGGCCTCGCGAATCTCGGGATCATCGGGCGCCCCGCCGTCATTGTGGTCGGGCGCGGTGGCGAAGAATGAGACCGCAACGATGTCCTCGCCATGCACGCGATAATCGTCCGGCAGCAGAAGCGTAAAACCGTGCATTAGCGGAAAGCCGGTGATGGGATCGAGCGGCCATTGCTCGCTGCTGATGCCCGGCGGCAGGCCAAAGACCCAACCCTGATCGCGCGCACGATCGGCGGGACGGTCCAGCATCTGCAAATCATACGCGCGCGAAGGCAAGGCAAGCGCCACGATCGTCTCCATCCGAAATCGAGCCTCGACGTTGAGGCGATGGTTAGTCGCGGGGAGGAGGGATGTGGTTCGTGGGCGGGATGTGGGGGATGATGACGTTCTGCCGGTGTTTTGCCCGACGTGTCAAACCACGCGGCACCCGCGTAAGTCATTGATCCGCCAGCCCCCGTCTACTGTGCACGGGGTTGTTTTCGCATTTTTTGTTGTTGGCTACCCTCTCCGCCGCGCCGCCGCGGCATCCACCACGTTCTCCACTTCCGCGCGCCAGGACAAGATCTCCATCGCCAGCACGGGATGGTTGAACCCCTTGAGCACGAGGTCGTCGAGCGCGCGGACTTCGACCCAGGGCTCGACGATGCCGTAGACGCGGCGGCTGACCACGATCTGGTTGGCTTTGGCTTCGTCGCAGAGACGCGAGGCGAGGTTGGTGACGCTGCCGATCGCGGCATATTCCAGCCGCTGCTCGAAGCCGACCTGGCCGAGCGTGGCATAGCCGAGCGCGATGCCGATGCCGAAGCCGAGCGTGTGCCCGCGGTTGCGCCACTTCTCGGTCAGCGGGCCGATCGTGTCGCGCATCTCCACCGCCATCTGCACCGCGCGCCGCGTGTGGTCCTCGAACTGGATCGGCGCGTTGAACAGGATCATCACGCCGTCGCCGGCATATTTGTCGAGCGTGCCCTCGTATTTGAAGATCAGCTTGCCGAGCGCGGCGTGATATTCGCGCAGCACGTTCATCGCCTCTTCCGGCTCGGTCGCCTCGGTGAAGGCGGTAAAGCCGCGCAAATCGCAGAACACCACGGTGACCTCGCGGCGATGGCTGTCGAGCAGCGAGTCATGACCATCCGACGAGGCGATGAGCTGGGCGACCTGCGGCGCGAGAAAACGTTCGAGCCGCTTGATGCGGCTGATCTCGCCGAGCTGCTTCTCGACGCGCTCTTCCAGGGAGCGGTTCCAGTTGCGAAGCTGCTCGGTCTGCTCCTGGAGCTTTGCCGCCTGCTGCTGTACGGTGTTGTGCGCAGCGGCGAGCTCGCGGCCCTTGTGATCGACCTCGGTGAACAGCCGCGCGTTGCGCATCGCCAGCACGGCCTGGTTGGCAAAGGTGCGCATCAGGCCGGTGAGGCTTCCGCCAAACTTGCCACCGGCCCGGCGCAGCACCACCAGCGAGCCGAGCGTGCCCTGCTGGTCGACCAGCGGCACCACCAGCACCGAGTGGAAGCCGGCATCGATCGCGACGTCGCGCAGCGGCTGCTCGGAGGCCCGGTCGAGATCGGCGATCGCGATCGGCTCGCCGCTCTCGGCGGCATCGCTCAGGATGTTCGCGCCTTGCTGGATCGTGACATGCGCACCGTCGGCCGATTTGTCGATGCCGTTGGACTCGATCAGGTTGAAGCGGCGCGTCTCGGCATCAAAGCCGTAGATCAGCACCGCATCGGCATGGGTGATCTCGATCGCACGCGCCGCGATGGTAGGCAGCACGGCGTTGAGATCGAGCGATGAGGCGACCGCACGGCCAACCTCTTCCAGCGCCTTGAGCTCGTTGATCGACTGCGCGAGATCGCGGGTGCGCTCCTCGACCTTGGTCTCCAGGTCCGAATAGGTTTCCTGGAGCTGGCCGGCCATGCGGTTGAACTGGCCGGCGAGGTCTTCCAGCTCGTCGGAGGTATGGACGTCGATGCGGTGGCTGAAATCGCCTTCGCCGAGCTTGTGCGCGCCGTCGCGCAGCGCCGTGATCGGGATGATCATGCGGCGGGCGAGCAGCGTGCCGGCGAGGATCGCGACCATCAGGCCCATGCCGATCAAGAGCGCGATGCGCACGAGCTGGTCGCGGATCGGCATCAACGCCTGCGTGGTCGGCTGCTCGAACATCACGTTCCAGCCGAGCTTCGGCACGGTGCTGGCGGCGCTCATCACCGCATGGCCGTTGAAGTCGGTGCCCGAGGTGTCGGGCTCGCGGCCGGGCGCAATCGCCGCCGCCACCTGCGGCAGCTTCGACAGGTCCTTGCCGACATCGGGCCCTTTCGACGACGTCGCCAGCACGCGGCCGCGCGGATCGACCACATAGGCGAACGCGGCCTTGCCGACCTGCGCGTCGGACAGGAAGTCGGAGAGGAAGCTGAGGTCGATCTCGGCCACGGTGACGCCGGCGTTGAAGCCGGAATGCGCCACCGAGATCGACATCATCGGCGTCCGGTCGGAGAACCAGGCCGGAGCGTAGCTGACGCCGCGGGCAACCGTGTCGGTGAAGCGCATGTCGCGGGAGAGGTCGGCATTGCCGCCGGTCGTGGTCGACTGGCGCGAGACGCGCAGCACCTCGCGTCCCTCGCCGTTGAGCTGGAACAGCTGGTTGACGACCGAGACCTGGTGCAGGAGCGATGCGTAGTCGGCGCGGCGCTTCTCGAGCGTGTCCTGGCTTGCCCGCGTCACCCAGCTGATCTGGCGCTCGAGCTAGGAGATCGACTGCTCGATCCGCCGGGCGGCTCCTTGCGCCTTGTCGTCGAGCCCGTCGGTCAGCTGTGTCTTGGTGGCGCGATAGGAGATCCAGGTCTCCATCGCGCCGTTGACGGCGAGGACAAACACGACGAGGCCGACGAGGGAGACGACGTATTTGGCGAACAGGCCCTCGCGCAGAAACCGTGTCTTGTCTTTCGCTCCCGCCATCCAGATCCTCTCGCGCCGTCATCGACGCCGGCGCTACGGGCCGTACCGGTCCAGGCGCCCTTCTACCACAATTCGGGCCAGCGGACCGTCCAGCGACCTCTGGACTGGCCAGCGTGGTTACCCACTGTCGACGCCGGGCTGGGCCGGAAGGGTCGTGAATTGTCGCGGCCTCATCCCTTTGGAGGGAGCGGCGGACGGGGAGGCCGATGTAAGGATTGGCGTGGAGTCCAGTGCGTTGGTCGGCCAATCATCGATTATTAAAGAGTTGTCGCAGCACGTCGTTCATCGGCTGGCTGTCCTGCTGCACCACCGCTGGGTCGTCTTGGGCCGAGGGCGCGGGAGAGGCCTGCGGAGTGGGGGTGGACGGTGTTGCCGGCACGCCGCGGCTGCGGCCGGTGCCAGTGCTGGTCCCCGCGCCGCTGGAAAGCCCCTGCTGGATCAGATTGCCGATCGCCTCGCCCAGCGGGCCGCCGAGCGGGTTGTTCTGTCCCGGCTGCTGGGTTTGCGGATTGGCGTTGCCGGTCGCGTTGCCGCCGCCCGGCGCGGCGGTGCTGCCCAAGCCGAGGCTGCCCAGGATATTGCCGAGCCCGGCGCCATCAGGGCCGAACAGGCCCTTGCCCATCTCGCGCAGCTTGGCATAGGCGGCGTCCGGATTGTCCAGCATGCCGGCCATGTCAGGGTAGATCCGCGGCTGCGACCAACTGCCCTGGATCATCACGGGAATGCCGAAGCCGACCGGCTCCGACGCGCGGCCCTGGCCTTCGGTGGTCATCACGAGCTTCGGCTCGACGCGAAAACCCATCATCTTGGTGTCGAGGGCGATGGTGCCGGAGCCGGTCACGCGCACCAGCGGTCCGATCAGGTTGAGATCGGTCGTCACCGCCTGACCCTTGTCGATGCGGAAGGACGCCGAGAGCTGCGACAGATCCGTGCTCTGGGCCTCACTGTCCTGCCAGCCGGACAGCGTGCCCGATGTCAGCGAGCGGATCATCTGCGCGATATTGATGCCGCGGATGGCGCCGTCCTGGAAATTGACGAAGGCCGTGCCCTGCATGTTCGCCATCAGCGCGCGCTGGCTGGTGCCGGCGCTGCGCAGCGCCAGCTTGGCCTGCAGCTTGCCGTCGATCCGGTCGAACTCGGCAAGGCCCTGCAGCAGCGGCAATGCGCGTACGCCGACGAGATCGGAATGCATGGCGAAGCTCGGTGCGCCGCTTGTGGCATCCAGGATCACCTCGCCCGAGACCTGGCCGTCATAGGCGCCGAGATTGGCGGTGCCGGCCTTCAGCACGCCGCCGGCGAGCTTCGCATCGAGCGCCAACGGCGCGAGGCGCGTATCGCCGATCACGGCCTCGTTCGCGGAGATCCTGATTTGCGCGTCGACATAATTGAGCCCGGACACGTCGATCGGTGCATTGCTCCAGGGCTGTCCCGACGTGCCCTCCGGCGATTTCGCCACCGGAATCGCGAGTCGCTGGAAGTCGAGATCGACCTTGACCAGAGGCTTGCTCGCAATATCGACCGAGGCCCAGCCGTTGAAGGCGCCGTCGCCGAGCCTGCCGTTCACGCCGTTGATCATCACGACATCGCCGCTCAGCCGCATCTCGGCATGACCGGTGAGCTGGGACTTCAGCACATCGGGCATGTCGATGGCGAAATCCACCGGAATGGTCGGCCGGTCGGCCGGCAGCGCCGGCGTCGACGCCTTGATGTCGAACTTGGTCGGGTGATCGCCGACCCGCGCGGTGCCGGCGATGTCGACCTTGCGGTCGCGGCCAACGACGGCGTCGGCGTTGATGGCGCTGATGCGGCCCTCGACACGGTCGCGCACGCGCGCGAATGCGACTTCACCGTCGATGATCTTGACGCGGTCGATGGTCGCGCCACCGGTGTCGAGCGCCAGCGGCCTCGACGCGGTGCCGGCATTCGGCAGTCGCTCACGCAGCAGCGGCTGGTGGAGCACGGGATGGGTGACGACGAGTTCGCTGATCTTCGGGCTGCCCGACCATACGCTCGAGAGCGACATGTCGGCCTGCACGCTGTCGACCGTCAGGCGCGTGATGCCGCTGCGGTCCTTCGGGTCCTGGAGCGTGAGATCGTTGAGCGTGACGTTCAGCGTCGGCCAGAGGCTGATCTTCGTGGTGCCGTCGATGGACAGGCGATAGCCGGTCGCGCTCTCGACCCGCGAGGCAATCGTCGTGGTCAGGAATCCCGAGGGAATCCCGATCACGAGGAGAAGCCCGATCACGATGATGACGGCGACTATCACCGCGCCGGCGAATTTCACTGCTCTCATGTCGACTTTCCAACGGCGGACAATCGGCGGCGAATCCCGCAGATGACCGTCCTATGCATCCGTCCTTTGCGCCTGAGTTTATCCCCGGACGGGAAGCGGCTCCAAGCACGTAAAAATAGTCAGGGGGTGCTGCAAAGTTATGTGACTTATGACACACTTCCCCGGCGCGGTTTTACACGATCCTGATTTGATGGTTCCAAGCGATTTGCCAGGGAAACTGGCTAAGGAAATTCACAAGGACATTGAAATGAGCAAGCAGGCCGAATTTGCGGTCATCCTGAAGATGAACGCGATGTTCGCCGATCTCGGCGCAGACGAGCTCCAGCGGCTGTCGAATCTCTGCCACACCCAGCATCTGGGGAATGGCGAGGTGCTGTTCCAGAAGGGCGATGCGGGGGACGCGCTGTTCGGCGTGCGCCGGGGCCAGGTCCGTATCGAGACCGGCGTCTCCGACGGCAGCCGTCTGACCCTGAACTTCATGGGGCCGGGCGACCTGTTCGGCGAGGTCGCGGTGCTGGACGGCCAGAGCCGCACTGCGGATGCAACCGCAGGCGAAGCCAGTGAACTGTTCGTGCTGCGGCGCGAAGATTTTCTCAGCTTCCTCGAACGCGAGCCGAAGGTCGCGATCAAGATCATCGCGCTGCTGTGCCAACGCATCCGCTGGCAGAGCGAGCGCATGGAAGAATCCATGCTTCAACCGCTGCCGGTTCGGCTGGCGCGGCGGCTCTGCGCGCTCGCCGCCGATTTCGGCTCTGAGGTCCACATCTCGCAGGAGCAGCTCGGCATCTTCGTCGGCGCGGCCCGCGAGAGCGTCAACCGCCAGCTTCAGGCCTGGCGCAAGGAGGCGATCCTGGATCTCCAGCGCGGCCGCATCCTGCTGCGGAACATGACCAAGCTGACGGCGATCGCGCGGAACGAGTAGGGAGATCGGCTAAACCGCTTTGTCGTTCTGGAGGCGCGACCGGTGCGCTTGAATGCTTGGTAGCGAAGACGATCTTCTGCGGCGCCGGGTTCGCTGACGCCGCTCGCTGAACCAGCTTGAGTTGTCGACGTCCGTATCACGGCTACTCCGCCGCGGGGTGCACCATGCCCTTTTTATCCGGCGCCGCGCCGTGATGATCGGCGGTCTCGGCATCCTCGCTGTGCACGATCAGCCGCTTGGCGAATCGCCAGATCAGGGCGCCTAGATCGTCCATCACCATGAACATCGCGGGCACGAATACCAGCGACAGGATGGTCGAGAAGATCAGGCCGCCGATCACCGCGAGCGCCATCGGCGAGCGGAACTCGCCGCCGGCGCCGACCGCGAGCGCGCTCGGCATCATGCCCGCTGCCATCGCGATCGTGGTCATCACGATCGGGCGCGCGCGCTTCATGCCGGCGTCGATCATCGCTTCCTCGCGCGGCTTGCCGGCGCGGATTGCCTCGATGGCGAATTCCACCAGCATGATCGCGTTCTTGGTGACGATACCCATCAGCATCAGGATGCCGATCCAGACCGGCGTGGTGAGCTGCTTGCCGGTGATCAGCAGTGCGGCGATGGCGCCGCCGATCGAGAGCGGCAGCGAGAACAGGATGGTGATCGGCTGCAGGAAGGTGCCGAACAGCAGCACCAGCACGGCGTAGACCATCATCAGGCCCGCGGTGATCGCAGTGGCGAAGCCGTCGGACAGCTCGTTCAGGCTTTCGGCGTCGCCGGAGGGCGAGACCTTCACGCCCTTCGGCCGGCTCTTCATCACAGGCAGGTCGTAGATCTTCTTGGTCGCGTCGCCGAGGGCGGCGGAGCCGACGAGGTCGGCGGCGACGGTTGCCTGCCGCTCACGATCGTAGCGGTTGATGCTGGTCGGACCCTGGTCGAGCTTGACGTCGGCGATGACCGAGAGCGGCACGCCGCCCTTCTCGCCGCGCTCGCCGAGCGGCACGCGCAGCTGTTCGAGCGTCCTCAGATTACCGCGCGCGGCGTCCTCGAGCTGGACGCGGATCGGCACCAGGCGGTCGCCGACGTCGAACTTGGCGAGCGCGGGCCCGACATCGCCGATGGTGGCGACGCGGATGGTCTGCGACAGGCTTTCCGTGGAGACGCCGAGGCGCGCAGCGAGATCTGCGCGCGGTTCGATGCGCAGCTCGGGCCGCTCGAGCGTGGTTTCCGAGATCACGTTGGAGATGGTCGGAATCCGCTTCATCTGCGTCGCGAGCTCGCTGGCGACGTTGTTGACGATGTTGGCGTCGACGCCGGTCACGACCAGCGAGATGGCGCGCAGGCCGTTCTCGTCGAGGAACCAGAAGCGGATGTCGGGAACGTTCTCCAGCTCCTGGCTGATCGAGAATTCGAGCTCGCGCTGGGTGATGTCGCGGCTGTCCTTGGGCGTGTAGTTGATGATCAGAGAGGCGCGCCGGACTTCCTGGGTGCCCGGCGGGACGCGCCCGCCATCGACGAAGATGCTCTTCACCTCCGGCCGCTTGCGCAGGCGAGCGACGATGTCCTCGGTGACCTTCTCGGTGTAGGCAAGCTGGGTGCCCGGCGGCAGCTCGAGCGCCAGCAGCGAGCGCGCGCTGTCCTGCGCCGGCAGGAAGCCCTGCGGCAGCAGCGTGATGCTCCAGATTGAGGCGGCGAACACCCCGAAGCCGATCAGCACGGTGATGAAATGGTGCTTCACCGACCAGGCCACGATCCGGTGATAGGCGCGCAGCACGCGGCCGGGCGGCGGCTCTTCGTGCGCATGGTGCTTGAGGAAGTAGGCGGCCAGCACCGGCGTGACGAAGCGCGCCGCGAGCAGCGAGAAGAACACTTGCACCGAGACGGTGATGCCGAACTGCTTGAAGAACTGTCCGGCGATGCCCGACATGAAGCTTGCGGGCGCGAAGATCGCGATGATGGTCAGCGAGATCGCGATCACCGCGAGGCCGATTTCGTCGGCGGCCTCGAGCGCGGCACGGTAGGGCGATTTGCCCATGTTCATGTGCCGGACGATGTTCTCGATCTCGACGATGGCGTCGTCGACCAGGATACCTGTCGACAGCGTGATGGCGAGGAAGCTGACGAGATTCAGCGAGAAGCCGAGAAGGTCCATCGCCCAGAACGCCGGGAAGATCGACAGCGGGAGCGAGATCGCGGCAATGATGGTGGCGCGCAGGTCCCGCAGGAACAGGAGCACGATGATGACGGCAAGGATGGCGCCTTCGAACAGGGTCGAGATCGCCGCGTGGTAATTGCCGTTGGTATATTCGACCGAGGTGTCGATCACCTTCAGGTCGACGTCGGGATAGGCGGCCTTCAGCGCGTCGATGCGCTTCTGCACGGCCTCGGCCACCTTCACATCGCTGGCGCCCTTGGATCGCTTGATGCCGAGGGCGACCACCGGCTCGCCGTTGAAGCGGGCGAAGGTGCGGCGGTCCGCGATGGTGTCGGTGACGGTACCGAGATCGTCGAGCCGGACCTCGCCGCCGCCGAACAGCGGGATCATGGTGCCGGCGAGATCGCCCAGCGTCTTGGCGCCCGCGAGCGTGCGGATCGCCTGGTCGTTCTTGCCGATCTCGGCGCGGCCGCCGGCGACGTCGACATTGGTGCCGCGCAGGCTCTGGCTGACATTGACCGCGGTCAGCCCCATTGCCTGCATCCGGTCCGGGTCGAGCGAGACCAGGATCTCGCGCTCGACACCGCCGATGCGCTCGACCTGGGCGACGCCGCGCACGCCCTGCAGCGCGCGCTTGACCACGTCGTCGACGAAGTAGGAGAGCTGCTCCGGCGTCTTGCCAGGCGAGATCGCGGCATAGGTAACGATCGGCAGGCCGATCACGTCGACGCGCTGGATCAGCGGCTCGGTGACGTTCTGCGGCAGGTTGGAGCGCACCCGCGTCACCGCGTCTTTGACGTCGTTGAGCGCGCGGTCGGTGTTGGTTTCCAGCGCGAACTGGATGGTGGTCACTGACACGCCGTCGGTGATCGAGGAGGTGATATGCCTGACGCCCTCGACGCCGGAGACGGCGTCTTCAACCGTCTTGGTGACCTGGGATTCGAGTTCTGCGGGCGCGGCACCGAATTGCGACACCACGACCGAGATCACGGGAATGTCGGCCGAGGGCAGCCGCGTCACCGCGAGCTTGGTGAAGGACACCCAGCCGAGGACCAGGAGGATGATCGAGAAGACGACCGACGGCAGCGGATTGCGGATCGACCAAGCCGAGATATTGAGAGCCATCAGCGTACCCGCGTGCGATCGAGTTCATCGGCGAACATGGTCTTGATCTGGTCGCCGTCATGGAGCGAAGACCCGGCGTCGGCCACGACGATTTCGCCGACCTCGAGGCCTTCCAGGATTTCCGTCGCGCTGTCGGACGACAGCCCGACCCGTACCTTGCGCGTCTCGACAATATTGTTTTTGACGACCTGAATGGTGAGATGGTCGATCGCGGTCTTGGGGATCGAGACGCCGCAGCTTCGCTTGGCGTCGATCGAGGCGCGGGCAAACACGCCGACCTTGAGCGATGGATTGTTGGTGACGCTGATGCGGACGCGGCCGAGCTGCGTGGTGCGGTCGATTTCGGGCGCGACCAGCCGGACCCGGCCGATCAAATCGGGCGCGTCATCGCGGCTGATGCGCACGGTGGCGCCGGGATTGAGCTTGGGCATGTGCACCGCCGGGACCTGGGCGTCGAGCTCGATCTCGTTGTTGACGGCGATGCGGAACATCGGGCCGGCCTGCGGCGAGGCGGGCGCGCCGACGATGGTGCGCACTTCGGTGACGAGGCCTGGCGCGGGCGCCTTCAGCGAGATCGGGCCTTGCGGGCCGGGTCTTTGCGGCTGGCCGGGGATCTGCGGCGGCGCCGTCAGGCGCGCCAGCTCCTGATTGTCGGTGACTATGGCGCCTTCGGTGACGAAGAGGTCGGTGACCCTGGAGCCTTCCTGGTCGGCGACGACCACGGCCTCGCGGCGCGGCACGAAGAAGCCGGTCACCCGCACGAGGTCGGAGAAGCAGGCGTTGGTCGACTTCGCCACGATGACGAGCGCCTCGCTCGGCGTTTCCTTCGCCTCGGGGCGATGCCGATGCTCGAACAGGTAATAGCCGACGCCGAGCGCAACGACGAACACCACGGTTCCGGCAGGCTTGAGATATTCGGAGGCGTTCATCGCCGGATTGTCCTGGCCTGGCTCACGGCCATCCGCACGAGGCCTGCTGAGAGCGTTTCCCTGAAATAAAGCGGCGTCCCGCAAGGCTGCGGGACGCGCTTTTGAAGCAAGACTTTACACCACATCACGACTTGGCAGTTCAAAGGATTTAGCACTTCAAAGGATTACGTCGTGCTCTCACTTCGATGCGGTGGTCTTGTTTTCCATGTTGACGACCTGCACGCGACGATTGACCTCCGCCATCGGCTGGGCCGGGTCCTTCAGCTTGCTCTTGCCGTAGCCGACGGTGACGAGATCGGTCGCGGCGATGCCGTACTTGTCGACGAGGTAGCGCTTGATCGAGTCCGCGCGGCGCTCCGACAAGTCCTGATTATAGCCCTCGCCGCCGGCGGCGTCGGTGTGGCCGGCCACCACGAAGGTCGAGCCCTTCAGGTCGGGGCTGGTCAGCGCGCGACCGAGCGCCTGTACCGAGGCGAGCGACTTGGCGCTGATATTGGCCGAGTTGTAGTCGAACGTGATCTCAAGATCGATGTTCGGCTTGTCCTTGGCGACCGACGCGATCTCTTCGCGCTCGGTCGACGAAAGCGAACGCGTCGGGCGGCCGCGCACGGACTGGATCAGCTTGGTTTCCGCCGCACTGGGTGCGGGATCGGCCTGCGGGGCGATCGAGAGGCCGCGGGTCAACGGCTTCTTCGGCGGCGGCGCCAGCGCGCGGACGATCTCGTCCTCGGTGACGTTCTTGCTGTTGCCGTCGTCGCCCGCGAACGCGAGCGGGGTCGTCAGCGACAGAGCAGCGCCGACCGTGATGATGGACAGGATCGCGGTAAATCCCTTTGCAGCCAATCTCATTGCCAGTCCCTCCTGCGCAGCTGACATGCGCGGTTCCAAAATTCCTGCAATCGCCCCCCGGGAAAGGCCGCCTGCGGCATCCGTCCGTTAGTGTTCCCTGGGCCGCCGAGGGTTCGAGGCGTCTGCCGCCTCAACTCAAAAAAATACTAGCGTACTCCGTAGCTTGCGAATTCCTGAACAATGTTCGGGTCCATCGCCTTGGCATTGGCGATGTCGAGCGCGCCTTCCTGCGCCGAGCCGTTGCGCTGCTTGGCAATCCCGCGGCCAAAGAGCGAGGAGGTCAGGCGCGGGTTGATCTTCAGGGCTGCGTCGAAATCGGCGATGGCGTTTTTGACCGCTCCCGATTTCAGATTGACGAGCCCTCGGCTGTCCAGCGCATCGACGAAATTCGGCCGCAGCCGCAGCGCCTCGTTGCAATCCTTCAACGCGCCCTGGAGATCGCCGACCACGGTGCGGGTCCAGCAGCGGTTGTTCAGCGCCTCGACGTCCTTCCCGTTGATCCGAAGCGTCTCGTCGAAATCCTTGATGGCCAAATTGTAGGCGCCCTTGCTGGCATAGACCTGACCGCGCCGGTACAGCGCATTCACGTCATCAGGATTGGCGGCGATCTTGGCGGTCAGGCCCTTGATGGTCGGATCCTCCGCCAGCGCGGCCGCACTCGGCCCGCTATCCATGCTTGGTGCGGGGGTGGTCTCGGCTGGTTTCACCGGCGGTGGCGCCGGCGGCAAGGCGGCCTCGACCTGCGGTTTCGGTGAGGGCGCCGGAGCCGGAGCAGGAGCAGGTGCTGGAGCAGGTGCCGCTGCCGTGTCCGCCGGCTTCGGCGGCGGAGGCGGTGCGGGCGGAGCCGGCGGCGGATTGTTGGCGACCACCGGCGGCGATGGCGGCGGTGCCGTCATCGACGGACGCGATCCGCCGGCGCCCGGAATGAAGGAAAAATCCTCGGCGAGCGAGGAGGAGATCCACGGCACCTGTTCGCCGCGCGAGGCGCGGGTGACGCCCATCTTGGTGCGGTTCAGCGTCTCCTCGGCCATCAGGTCGGGGACGCGGATCTCCTTCAGGAGCTCCTGGACGAACAGGCTGTGATCGCCGCCCGCGTCCGAGACCACCGAGGCCAGTGCCGCCGAGTACATCACCAGCGTGCCGTTCGGCGCGATGACCGGCGTCAGGCCGGCCGAGAAGCTGCGGAACCGGCGCTCGAAGGGATTGCGCCTGGACGCGTCGACCAGCGCGATCTTGACGCCCGCGCCGCGGGTATTGAGCTCGCCGAGCACGGTCTCCAGGCTGAAACCGTCGCGGCGGACGTCGGATTCGGTCCAGATCTGCGCGTCGATCGGCAGCATATAGCTCTGGCGCGCCGACTGGATGCCAAAACCGCTGAAGAAGATCAGCGCCACCGAGCCCGGCTTGATCTTGCCATAGAGCTTGTCGAACGCGCGGCGCATGCCGTCGCCGGTCAGGTTCTCGCCGATTTCAACGGAAAAGCCGTCGCGCTTGAGCTCGTCGGCGACGTCGCGCGCGTCGTTGAGCGGTTCCTTCAGCGGGGCGTCCGCGTCCGGATATTTGGCGTTGCCGATGACCAACGCATAACGGTCGCCGGCGGCCAGGGATGGCGCAACCGGGACGAGCGAAACGAGCAAGGGCAGAAGAAAAAGGAAGCGAATTTTCATAATCAGCGCGGTCCAGCCAAAAAGGCGCCGTTACCAGCTTGCGCCGCGGCGACCTTAACTTACGCAATGTGCATTATCAAACCGCGGAAGGGGGGCGTCAACCGCTTGGAGATTCGGCATTATCGCGACAATTGACCGCGATGCATGGGCGCGCCGGGAGGGGAATAAACGGACTGTCACGGTTGTGCTCGGCGCCATCTGGTTCGACTCTGCGGCAGGATGCTGGAGCAGCCGCGGCAAAGAAGATGTGAGGGGTCTCACATAGCAGGCTGGACGCTGTCGCAGCCCTCCGGTGTTTGACCTTTACGGCCGACGATGGCTTGGTGTGCTCGATCGTCCCCGAAGGTCCAACTCAGAAAAGAAAACCATGGGAAACGCCTACGAAATCTACGCCCTGCGTTATGCGACGATGTCGCCCCGCACCCCCAACATGAATTTCCTTCAGCCCGACCCGCATGACAGCGCGGCGCAGGATCTCGACTATTTCGTCTGGCTGATCCGCGGCGGCGGCCGCGACATCCTGGTGGATACCGGCTTCAATGCCGAGGAGGCGAGCGCGCGGGCGCGCAAGCTGACGCTCAATCCGGTCGATGCGCTGGAGCGCTTCGGCGTCGCGGCGTCGAGCGTTCGCGACATTATCGTGACGCATCTGCATTACGACCACGCCGGCAATCTCGATCGCTTCCCGAATGCGCGCTTCCATCTCCAGGAGCGCGAGATGGCTTACGCGACGGGACGCTGCATGTGCAACGGACTGCTGCGACATCCGTTCTCGGTCGAGCACGTCACGCAGATGGTGCGTCATGTCTATGGCGAACGCGTAACCTTCTATTCCGGCGACGGCGAGATCGCGCCCGGCGTCACCGTGCATCGTGTCGGCGGCCATTCCGACGGCTTGCAGGTGGTCAAGGTCGAGACCGCGCGCGGGCCGTTGGTTCTGGCGTCCGATGCCGCGCATTACTACGCCAATCTGCAGCGCAAGAGCCCGTTCCCCATCGTCTACAATATCGGTGACATGGCGCAGGGCTGGGAGACGATCGAACGCCTCGCCGGTCATCCTGACAGGTTCATTCCCGGCCATGATCCGATCGTGACGGAGATCTATCCGCGTGCCAGCGCCAAGGTCGATGCCTGGGCGCTGCATTTGCCGCCGTCGCGGTCGTTTGCGAAATGACGGAATCCGGGGCGTGTACTTGCGAGCCCTAAGCGCGGCTCAGATCAGGCGGGCCTGATGTCTGCTGCGCTCCTGAAAGCAGCGCGCAAAGGAGCATCGCCGGAGGTTCGATTCGGGCCAATCGCAGACATTCTGCCTGCTCATTCGATCACTTCGTCGGCGGTCAGGAGAGAGTCTCGACCAGCCGCCAAACCAAGCGCCTTGGCCGCTTTAAGGTTTACAACCAGCTCGAACTTGGTTGGCTGCTGTATCGGCAACTCGGCCGGCGTTGCGCCTTTAAGTATTCTGTCCAGATAGATAGCGGTCGCGCGTGACAGGTCAGGCAGGTTGACTCCGTAAGAGACAAGGCCACCGAGCTCCACGCCCTCTCTGGCGGCGTAGATCGTCGGGAGGCGGTTCTTCTCGGCAAAGGGTACAATCCGAGAGTACTGGCTGTACAGCATCGGACTAGGAAACACGACGAGACCATCCGCTCGCGCTTTGGCCAACTCCGCAAACGCACTTTCGAGATCGGCGGGGCTATCCGCCGGCACAAGTTGAAGGCTTGCTCCGAGAGATCGGGCGGCGCTCTCAATCTCGTTCAGCATCCCCTTCATTGTGCGCTCACCGTATGCACGAGGGTGCCACAAAACGACAACGTGAGAGAGACCGGGAACGATCTCCTTAAGCAGTTGAAGCCGTTTGGACACCAACTCCGGGCCGAGAAATGCCGTCCCGGTGACATTGCCGCCCGGCCGCGCCAGGCTGGAAGCGAGTTCGTCGTCGACGGGATCTGCCATACCTATGCCGACAATCGGAATGGTGGAAGTCGCTTTCTTGGCTGCGCGGACGGCCGGGGTAGCCAAAGCAACAATTGCGTCGACGCGGTGCGTCACGAATTCCTGCGCGTACGCGTTGAGCTTGTCCTCATCGCCGTCTGCGAATTTACGGTAAAACGCGACATTCTTTCCTTCAGTATAGCCGAGCACACGCAATGCCGGCACAAACGCATCGAGAGTCTTTAGACTTGCGTCGGACTTGTCACCGCGGCCGAGTGAAAGCACACCGATCTGATGAAGCCTGGTCGATTGCTGAGCATGACCTGCGAACGGCCACGTTGCAGCCATACCCCCAACAACCGTGATGAACTTGCGCCGTTTCATGCGGCCCTCAGCCAAGCCGAACTATCGTACAGACAAAAGGTGGCGCCTTGGAAGTGTAATCAGGCCGGTGAAAGTCTGCTTTGGGTCAAAAGCGCCGGTTCGAGCCTCAGCCGGCGACTTCCGGTCTGACCTCTTCTTCGGACATGTTCAGCCTCTGAGACGGGCGGCGGGCGTGGTGTCAGCGAGTGCCGGCAGGATCCGCACAAGCAACGATATTGCGGGGAGATTTTCGAGCCGCTACCTCCGGCGGAGAGAATACCGCCAGGTATCCTCCGTCCCCTGCGAGCTTATATGTGGCGACCTCGCGATAGCCGACGGCGGTCAATTCGCAGCGCAAGAGTTCAATTGGTGTGCCGTGCTTCGACGTCGGAAGCTCAAGATCGACAATTCCGACCCGCGCATCCTGCTTTAGAGCGGCCGCGAGATTGTAGAGGAAGGCATAGGGTTGGGCTATCTCGTGATACATGTGCACGAGGATTGCAGCATCCAGCGAGGAAGCGGGCAGACGCGGGTCGTGTGGTTCGCCGAGGGCGAATTGCACGTTCGTCAACTTCAGACGTTCTGTTCGCCTGGCGAGCTCGATGAGGTAATCCCGCGTGACGTCCTGGGCAACGACAGAGCCGGCGGGGCCGACGAGGTGCGAGAGCCTGACCGTGTGGTAGCCGCTGCCTGCTCCAATGTCGCCCACTGTCATACCTGGTTTCAGTTCAAGAGCACGTGCGATTTGACCGGCCTCATTGAGGGCGTCTCGGCGCTCTTCGGCGGCGCGGCGCGGGCTGACGATCCGTGCAACAGGGCGCTGTGGTGAGGGAAACTCGTTTGCAGCGACTCCGGGGGAAGCCAGATAACCTATGTCAGCGGCGTATGCGCGAGTTGCAGCAAACGGCGTAAGTAGCGCCGTTATATAAGCTAGTGCCGTCACGGACCTGCCAAGCTTTCTCAATCGGCCTCCCAAAAGCCGACGTCTGCACCTCTATGAGTACGCGCCCTAATACGCCTCTTTCGCGTCGGCCTCTTCGCTGGTCTGGATCAGGTCGAGGCTCTGTTCGATCTTGCCGAGCAGGGCCGAGAGCTGCTTGCGCTCCTGCGCGGAGAGGCAGGCGAGGATCTCGTCTTCCCGCCGCAGCAATTGCGGGAACAGCTCTTCGTACAGCGCGCGACCCTTCCTCGTCAGTTGCAGGCGGAATTCGCGGCGGTCGGCTTCGTTCTCGACCCGCTCGATCAGCCCCTGGTGCAGCAGCGTGGTCACGGCGCGGCTGATGGTCGATTTGTGCGTGCGGGTGCATTGCGAGATGTACTGCGCGCTACAGGCTTCGTTGCGGAAGCCGAGCGTGGCGATCACGCGCCAGGCCGGAATGTCGAGGCCGTGACGCTCCTGATATTCGACCGCAAGCGCGGAACTCACCTCCGCCGCAAGCCGGTTGAGGCGGAATGGCACGAACTTGAACAAATCGAGCCGCGCCTTCGGCCGCGGCGATGCCTCGTCCATCTCTTGTCTCTTCAGCGCCGCATCGCTGGATGTCCTCGCCAAGGCTTGCGCTCCGAATTCCTGTTGACGGCCGGCCGGCTCGGGTCCAAAATAGTTGCACGTGAGACTATCTAGCAGATCAGTCCTCTCTTGACCAGAGCCGAGGTTAGCGCATGGCGCAGGCCAATACGCAGCAGGCCAAAACCCAGTTCGGCTATCGCCGCCACCCCGACCAGGATCGTCCCGGCCACAACGCGGCCGAGCATCCCGTGGCGGTCGTCGGCGCGGGCCCGGTGGGGCTGTCGCTCGCGATCGACCTTGCCCAGCGCGGCCAGCGCGTCGTCCTTCTGGATGATGCCGACCGGATCGGCGAAGGCTCGCGCGCGATCTGCTTCTCCAAGCGATCGCTCGAATATTGGGACCGGCTCGGCGTCGGCGACCGCATGGTCGAGAAGGGCGTGGTGTGGAGCGTCGGCCGCATCTTCCATGGCGAGTCGCAGCTCTACCAGTTCAACCTGCTGCCGGAAGACGGTCACAAGCGGCCGGCCTTCATCAATCTCCAGCAATATTACGCCGAGGCCTATCTGGTCGATCGCATCAGTGATCTGCCTGAGATCGATCTGCGCTGGCGCAACAAGGTGACGGCGCTTGAACAGCGCAACGATTCCGTCGCGCTGACGATCGAGACGCCGGAGGGCGCCTATCGCCTGCACGCGCAATATGTCGTCGCCTGCGACGGCGCGCGCTCCTCGCTGCGGCAGATGGTCGGCGCCGAGTTCGCGGGACAGGTGTTCGAGGACCAGTTCTTGATCGCCGACGTCAAGATGACGGCGGAGTTCCCGACCGAGCGCTGGTTCTGGTTCGATCCGCCGTTTCATGCCGGGCGCTCCGCGCTGCTGCACCGGCAGCCCGACGATGTCTGGCGCATCGATCTCCAGCTCAATCGCTTTGCCGATCCCGTCGTCGAGAAGAAGCCGGAGAATGTGCGGCCGCGGATCGCGCGCATGCTCGGTCACGACAAGTTCGAGTTCGAGTGGATCTCGCTCTACAAATTCCAGTGCCGGAGGATGGATCGCTTCCTCCACGGCCGGGTGATTTTTGCGGGCGATTCCGCGCATCAGGTCTCGCCCTTCGGTGCGCGCGGCGCCAATTCCGGGCTAGAGGACGCGGAGAATCTGTCCTGGAAGCTCGACCGCGTGCTGCGCGGCACCTCGCCCGCGAGCCTGCTCGAGAGCTACCATGTCGAGCGGAGTCTCGCGGCCGACGAGAACATCCGCGAATCCACCCGCTCGACCGATTTCATGGCGCCGAACTCGCATCAGGAAGCGCGGCTGCGCAAGGCGGTGCTGTCGCTGGCCAAGGAAACGGAGTTCGGCAAGCGCATGGTCAATGGCGGGCGGCTCTCGGTGCCGTGCAGCTACGACTCGCCGCTGTCATCGCCCGACGCCGATGCGTGGCGCGGCGGACCGTTGCCCGGCTGCTCCATGCTCGACGCGCCCGTTGGCGAGCAGGCCTATCTGACGGACGCATTCCGCCGGGGTGGAACGGACTTCACCTTGCTGTCGTTCAGCAATGGCGCGGCGATCGATGCGCCCGATGGTGTGAAGGATATCCGCATCGGTGGCGAGGGCGGGCTCGCCGATCCCTCGGGCCTTGTCGCAAAGCGCTATGGCGCCGAGCCTGATACAGCTTATCTGCTCAGGCCCGACGGCTACGTTGCGGCGCGCTTCCGCCATCCGACGCGTGCGGCGATCGCGGCCGCGTTGTCGCGGGCCCAAGGCTTGAATTGAGGATTCGCATGCCGCTTTCAACCAGCTCCAACTTCGCGCGGCCCGACGATGCGTTTCGTGCCATCGTCGAGGCGCACCGCGGCTTCACCGACGAGCAGAGCGCCGATTTCGACGCGGCACTGGTCCTGATCCTCGCCAACCATATCGGCGACATCGACGTGTTGCGGGAGGCGATCGTGCTCGCGACGCGGCGCATGACCGACGGCCAGCAGCAACAACAGCAACAACAATAACCCAAAGACCTGAGGACGAATTGATGGCGAAGAACTTCGCATCCACCGGCGATCTCTCCGAGAAGAAGATCACCTTCTCCGAGATCGGCACCGATCTCTATGCCTTCACCGCGGAGGGCGATCCGAACACCGCGATCATCGTCGGTGACGACGGCTGTCTGGTGTTCGACGCGCAGTCGACGCCGGCGATGGCCAACAAGGTGATCGAGCGCGTCCGCACCGTCACCGACAAGCCGGTCAAATATGTCGTGCTGTCGCACTATCACGCCGTCCGCGTGCTGGGCGCTTCCGCCTACAAGGCGCAGGGCATCGTGGCCTCGCAGGAGACTTATCGCCTGATCGAGGAGCGCGGCCAGCAGGATTGGGATTCCGAATACGGCCGCTTCCCGCGGCTGTTCCAGGATGCCGCGAGCATTCCCGGCCTGACCTGGCCGACGCTGACCTTCGAAGGCGAGATGTCGATCTATCTGGGCAAGCGCGAGGTGCGCCTGATGCAGTTAGGGGCCGGCCACACCTCCGGCGACATCGTCGCCTGGGTGCCGGATGCCGAAGTGATGTTCTCCGGCGACCTCATCGAATATCACTCGGCCTGCTATTGCGGTGATGCGCATTTGCGCGAATGGCCGCTGACGCTGAACGAGATCCGCAACTTCAATCCCAAGGCGATCGCGCCGGGCCGCGGCGATGCGCTGAAGGGCACGGCCACGGTGCGCGAAGCCATCGCGATGACGCGCGACTTCGTCACGTCGCTGTATGGCGCCGCCGAGATTTCGGTCGCGAAGGGGCGTACGCTGAAGGAATCGATGGCGGCGACGCGCGAAGTGATGGACCCGAAGTTCCACAGCTTCGCCATCTACGAGCACTGCCTGCCGTTCAACGTGTCGCGCGCCTATGACGAGGCATCGGGGATCGACGACCCCGTGATCTGGACCGACAAGCGCGACCAGGAAATGTGGGCCGCCCTGCAAGGAGGAGGATAGTCATGAACGTCAACACCTCGCCCGACCAGATCATCCGCAGCTCGGCGCAGGTCACGCCGGGCTACATGTCCGGCTTCGGCAACAGCTTCGAGACCGAGGCGCTGCCGGGCGCGCTGCCGATCGGACGCAACTCGCCGCAGCGCTGCGCCTACGGCCTCTATGCCGAGCAGCTTTCCGGCTCGCCCTTTACCGCGCCGCGTGGCACCAATGAACGCTCCTGGCTCTATCGCATCCGCCCGTCGGTGAAGCACTCCGGCCGCTTCGAGAAGGCCGATGCCGGCCTGTGGCGCTCGGCGCCCTGCCATGAATACGATTTGCCGATTGCGCAGTTGCGCTGGGATCCGGCGCCGATCCCGAAGGAGGACATGACCTTCCTTCAGGGCGTGCAGACCATGACGACCGCCGGCGACGTCAACACGCAGGCCGGCATGGCCGCGCATGTCTACCTCATCACCAAATCGATGGTGGACCAGCACTTCTACAATGCCGACGGCGAACTGATGTTCGTGCTCCAGCAGGGCAATCTGCGTGTCGTCACCGAATTTGGCCGTATCGACGCCGAGCCCGGCGAGATCGTGGTGATCCCGCGCGGCGTCAAATTCCGCGTCGAGATTCCGAACGGTCCCGCGCGCGGCTATCTCTGCGAAAATTATGGCGGCGCCTTCACGCTGCCGGAGCGCGGGCCGATCGGCGCCAATTGCCTCGCCAACGCGCGCGACTTCCTCACCCCGGTCGCGCATTACGAGGACAAGGACACGCCGACCGAGCTCTACGTGAAATGGGGCGGATCGCTGTTCAAGACCACGTTGCCGCATTCGCCGATCGACGTCGTGGCCTGGCACGGCAATTACGCCCCCTACAAATACGATCTGCGCACCTTCTCTCCGGTAGGCGCGATCGGCTTCGATCACCCCGATCCCTCGATCTTCACGGTGCTGACCTCGCCGTCGGAGACCGCGGGCACCGCGAACATCGACTTCGTGATCTTCCCCGAGCGCTGGATGGTGGCCGACAACACCTTCCGCCCGCCCTGGTATCACATGAACATCATGAGCGAGTTCATGGGCCTGATCTACGGGGTCTACGACGCCAAGCCGCAGGGTTTTGTCCCGGGCGGCATCTCGCTCCACAATTGCATGCTGCCGCACGGCCCCGACCGCGATGCCTTCGAGCACGCCAGCAACGGCGAGCTGAAACCGGTCAAGCTGACCGGCACCATGGCCTTCATGTTCGAGACCCGCTACCCGCAGCGCGTGACAGCGCATGCCGCGAAGTCGTCGACGCTGCAGGACAATTACGCGGATTGCTGGACGGGCCTGGAGAAGCGGTTCGATCCGAACAAGCCGTGACGTTCTGCCCCTCGCCCCTTGTGGGAGAGGGTGGCATAGGCGGCCTCTGGCCGCCGTCTCTTAGGAACGCCGATGCTTTGCATCGGCTATGGCGCAGCGGCGAGACGGGTGAGCGACTGTGTTCGCTGTCAAGCGGGTTGCCATGGTGTTTTCGTCCTGATCATGACGTTGAGGATGGTCAGCAGCTTGCGGGCGACGGCGATCAGGGCAACGAGCTTCGGCTTTCCATTGGCCACGAGGCGGTCA
>NZ_JASAUS010000050.1:0-57099 GCF_029953005.1 Bradyrhizobium sp. Mp27
CTACGCCCTCCCGACGCAACGACAAAACCGTAAAGCCCCGCGTTCAGCATAACCCGGCAGGAATCCACTTAAATCCAGCGGGGCGCTGTCCAAACAACCGGGGCCAGCTCTAAAAACAGTTGGCTGCGCCAACCGAAATTTAGAACCATCGGTCTACGATGACTATCCAAAGCCTAATCGGCGCAAGCCGCTGCCCATTGCCCTCACGTCTTACGACGGGCTTTGGTCGCAAGTCCGCTCCGGTATTACGAACCGCATCTGTCAGCATCTGACGGAGTTCAGCCTTCGTCGCCGCGTTGTCGATTTTTGCCAGTTTGTCATTCATTTTATATGAGAACGCCGGCGGAAAATGCCACTTTTTCGTTCAAGCTGGATTTCCGACGGCGACGAGCGCGGAAGGAAACCGGCATAGCGCGAAGGGCCATCTTCTTTGCGTTCTAAAAAACAACCCCGCGGCCGTTAAACCGGTCGCGGGTTTGCGAAGCCAGGGGCCCTGCCAGTACATCCGTGGTCAAAGCAGCATGGCATCCTATGCGCGCTTACGCGACGCGCAGATTCTCTGCTGCGGACTTGCCGGTCCGGCGGTCAGCAACGACGTCGAAGGACACCTTTTGTCCTTCATCGAGACCGCTCATGCCGGCGCGTTCAACCGCGCTGATATGAACGAAGACGTCTTGGCTTCCTTGGTCTGGTTGAATGAAGCCGAAGCCTTTTTGGCCGTTAAACCACTTCACAGTTCCCGTATTCATGGGTGATCTTCCTTTGGGATAGATGTTCGGAGCCGCGCTCGAGCGCGCAGCAAGCTAAGCGAGATCTGGAGGGAGGTCGTCAGTCAGGCGCGCTGAAAGCGGCGAGGCCAAGTCGTTCGGCCGAAACTCGATAATTACCATATGGCTATTGCTTGTTCGTTCCGCAAGTGGCCGTGGTGAGGGAGAGCCCGCGTTACTGCAACACAAGGGGAGCTGGCAGTGGCCCCTTACGGGTCAAGCACACGCGCCGTCCGCCGATCTGCTGACAGCCGCACTCTCGAAGGGAACAAAGGGTGAGAAGACGGTTTGAATCTGGCGGCAGAACCAGGAGACTGGGAGCCGCGAAGAAAAGCCGTTCGGTGTAACGCCCGGCGGCTTTTGTTTGATGGGGCATCTCTCGATGCCTGTGACGTGTCGTCCCCCGCCTCAAGCAAGGGCACCGAGTTGAGAGCACCTCACTGGGGTCTGCATGTCCAAGCGACCTCGCCGCCTTTTCCTCTGTGCGCAACCAGGACGGAGGAACACTCCGCCCCCAGTCGGTTTGGCTCCCCAAGCAGCATTTTTGTGATGCGGTGCTTTAACACTCGCGCGAATCGGAATTGGCATGGCTTCCGTCATAGTGGGGCTGAACAGATACTTCGCATTGATCGAGCGTCGAGTGCCCACGAAAGTGGGGACTTTCATTCGCTGGCTGCGAGAGCCATCCAAATTCTGGATCCGTGTCATTGTCGCGGGGATATTAATTCTCGGGGGCGTCTTCAGCTTCTTGCCCCTCTTCGGTCTCTGGATGCTCCCCCTTGGGCTTCTTCTCATCGCGCAGGACATGCCGGTCCTGCAAAAGCCTCTCCTCGCCATGTTGCGATGGATTGAGCTGAAGTGGAAGTGGCTGAGGCGACGGTTCAGAGCGAGGTCGTCATAACGGCGACGGCCAATTGCGGAAGCAACCAGATGACGCGACCGTCCCACCCGCGGCGTCGGGGCAATCCCCCTATTTGGAACGTTGTGGCTAAGCTAGGCTTGGTCCAGCAGGAGGTCACCATGACCAAACCATCAGGCCACGGCATCATGCGCGTACGCGGAGAAGACCAGCCGGCGGACAAGGAGCGTGCCCAACTGGCTCAAAAAATTGAACTTGGCCACACGCCCCCTGAGATCAAGGAAGAGGCGAACGACCGGGACTGAACGGCAAATATCGTGCGCAAGCGCGAGGGCTCGCCAGCAGGATCCCGCCAAATATCAGGCTGCTTTCTGTGCTCGGTCATATGGCGGAACGTCCCGGATGCCCTCCCGTTCCTTCATTCCGGAGCCGGTAATCCGGGTGTGGACAGCCATTCGCTGATTTGAGCCCCGGTCTCCGCCTGCCCAGCTTTGCGGATTGTGTGTTCCCGCTCGATACCTGGCGGGAGCGACTTTGCCTTTTGACGAAGGACTCGCCCGTGTTCGGCAAGGCGTTCTTCAAAGGAGGTGGTCTGCTTGAGACGGCGTCGCTGCATAGCGTGCTCCTTTTCCCAGGGAAGGCGGGAGCGCGACAGCGTTCTCGTCACCGACAGATGCCGAGGGCCGCGCGGTGATGCAATGACAGTAGCAAGTTACGGTCCGACGCGCTGGTCAATACTGATCATAGCGGCGCCAAAGGCCACTTCAGCAACCTGTTGCGCCGGACAAGCAACGCTCTTCACGGTCAGGCAGCAAGCTCTCGGAGCGCCGAGATGATCGCCTCCGACGGGTACGGCTTGTGGAAGAACCTTGCCCCATCGGGCAGCTCAGAACCTTTGACGAGATGGCCCGAGACGATCAGGAGCCTGATCGGTGGCCATCTTTCGCGAACGGCTTCCGCGAGCCCAACGCCGTCCATCGAACCAGGCATCCTGACATCTGTGAAGACAACGCAGACATCCTGTCGGGCTTCGAGTATTCTGATGGCCTCATCGGCATTGCCGGCAAGCAGCGGATGCAGTCCCGCATCCTCGACGAGGTCGTTCGCCATCAAGAGGAGCATTGGTTCATCCTCGACGACCAAGACGCAACTGCCACGAGGAGAGCTTTGCTCTGGCATATTAGTCCTTTCTAATGCAGGAGACGTCACCGGCCGGGATATCCCGCAGTCACGCCTTTAAGCCATCGCAGCAGCCGGCGTTCCGAATGGCCGCTTCTTTTCTGATCAGTCTTTCTGGCGGACCCAATGCGGCTAACGGTTAGCGAGAGGTTTCGCCGTGCGCCGCCACGACTTCCGCCGAATGACCGCAGCACTCGCCTCGCTCGGCAATGTGCGTCCAGCGGCCTTGCCCGATCATCGCCGCAAGGTTAGCGCGTCGACGCCGCAAGCCCTTTCCATAAGGAAGCATGACTGGTCATTTGCGCGGCAGTCGGATTGAAAAGCGCGTGCCTGTTTGTTCGCTGGATACCACAGAGATCTCGCCGCCATGGGCTTCGACGATCAATTTCGCGATGTGGAGGCCAAGGCCAAGGTGGGTACTGTGCTCCGACGGGTCACCGACTTCCTGGCCTCGCGTCCAGGATTGGAAGATTGATTTTTGCGCATCAAGCGGGATCGAGGTTCCGAGATTGTGCACTTCGATGGTCATAGCATCGGGATCGTTACCTGCGACAGTCACCGTGATGGGCGACGCTGCGTCGCCATAATGGACTGCGTTGCCCATCAGGTTGGACAGCACCTGTCCAAGGCGGGCGGGGTCGCAGGAAACCAACGGATCGCCCTCCTTCGTGACCTCAAGTTTCCGATCTGGGTTGACGGCGCGAAACTCATCCGCGATTTCCTGACACAAAGCCGCAACGTCGTTGTTGGTCTTTGTGACGGGGATTTGAGTGCCGAAGGACGAGCGGGTGAGATCGAGCAGATCGTTCAGAATTTGTGTCGCCCGCCCGGCCGCCAGCCTGATCTCGGAAACTACCCTGGCCTGCTTTGCGTCGGTTGTCCCAGATCGCTCCATCCACTGAGCGCCCATTGAAACGGCACCGAGAGGATTGCGCAGGTCGTGGCCGAGGACGCCCAGAAACAGGTTGCGCGAGTCGTTTATCGTCTTCGTATAGTGGGCAACCGACTCGGTCACGGCCTGATCGATCGCTTCGTTGAACCGCGTCAAGTCCTCGATATCGGTGTCCGCAAGGCTCCGATGGTGGGCAACCCATTGCTTGACCACGCTTGCGCGAAGCGCCCTGTATTCCGACACCATCTGATCGATGTCAAAGCCGTCGGCCAGACGCAGAGCGGCATGGAGTTCAGCCGCGCTTTGAGAAAAGGCGCTATCATTCGTGCCGTCGCCTCGCGATTTATCAAATTGCTCCCGCGGAGTTTGTGCGGTTTCGAGGTCGTCCGCCACGAACCCGAGAAGATCGACGATATGATCTTCCAGAGCCAACTTCGTCATCCGGTCGCTGGCCGGTGATAGAGTTCGAGCGAACTCCGTCCATTCCTTCACGATCGGAGCCTGGTTCTGTCGAATGAAGTCAGCCAGGCGTTCGTACGTTGGCCGCTCAGTGGAATTGCTCAAGCCGGCCCCCCCAAGTAGATGACGCGAGCCCTCGATCGAGCAGGCACAAGCCCTCCGCTCGCGAATGCCGTGCCTGCACTCCGAAGCGCCGAGTCTAGAGTATAGTCACTGGCTTCGCGGCTGTCACAACTGACTTCGCCTGCGAGGAACCGCGCGACTTTCGGAGAATCGCTCGACTTTGGCCGAACCTTCGGGACAACGGTCGTTTTGCCCTTGCCGTGCCGGATGTGGGTGTGTCGGAAAGCGATCGCTACACTCACGCCGCGGCAAGACCGGCGCACCTATGCATCGATCGGTAGCGGATCCAAGCGAGCAGGACTCTATTGGCCTTTGGGAACCGGCTTCAATGCGTGGTGCTCGAGTTCCGATGGACTATCGAAACGCAGAACAGCTGTTCGGTGCTCGAGCGCACTTCCACTGCCAAATCCGGCCGCTTGCTTTGGAAGACGGATTCCTTGGCGATTCCAGTCAAGGTTTGCATTGCTTTGACTTCGGCGGCTTTCAGATTGGGAAGGGGTAGACCTTCCTCGTCTGCAAAGAAATCGCGACCACTTTGGATGTCAAGGAAATACCGATTCATGGAGCGCTCCAGAAAATTGGATCACATATAGTCCCACCAATCGGTGTGTCGCTTGCCTGACGACTCGGACATCGATACGGCTGTCGTCCTGTCACACGATCAGCCTCAACTGTTCGATCTGTCCCGCCGCACGTTGCGAAATTCTTCGGGGCCCTTCATTAGTTTCCCCTTCCGGCTTGCCCTGTCTTCAGATGTCGCATCCGCATCGCCCATCCCGTCGATTGCGTCAGAGGCCAGCTCCTTTGCCCGGATCCGAGAGCTCTCACGCTTCGACTTCGGAGCTTGGCGCATAGACCGATCACGCAGGCCGTCCAGCGCCGTCTTCACCAGCAGCTGTATCGCTTCTGATCGGTTGGGCCTTCGCTTCTGGCTGAGTGCCCAAGCGTCAACCTGATCGAGAAGCTCAAGCGTTAGCCGAACTACCCGGCCTTGCTCACCTGTCGCCGCTGGTGACTTCTGACGAACCGCTTTCGACCCAGACATATTGGACATCATTCAATTGGAGTGTGACAACCGCGCCGCCGCGACACTGAGAGGCGGAGACAGTCATGCCTGCGAGGTGGCGCATCAGGCCATTCGTTCCGCTCTTGAGCTAATCAACCCGGCCGCTTAGGGTTCCAGTGAGCGCTTGCCTTGAGCGCGGCGCCGATTTCACTGGCTATTCCCCACCGGGAAGCGCAGCGTGGTCCCGAGCAAGGAGCCCGGCCTTGAGCGGAAGCACGTTTAGCAGCGTGGGTGCTTACAGTGGCTCAAGGTACTCAGTCTCGATCGCGCGTCCGAACGCCCCGCGCCAACGACGCCGAACACGATCAGGTGTCCAGCGCAGGTCTTTCGGCGGGTTTGCAAAAAAGGCGCCGTATGACGGAGATCACCAAGGAGGCCATGGAAGGTGCCGCTGCGCGGCATCTCTCGGCTGGCTTCAACTTCCGTGCCTATACGCCGCACAAGATCGCTTACGATCTTATCCGTTGGGATGAGGAATTCAGACACGCCAATTACACTCGGCTCGTCGTAGCCGTGACGCTCTGGCAAAGCGGCTCGTCTGACTAGGGGAAGCGGCCGCGGCTCGTCGCGCGGCCTGGATCTGCAGTCGAGCCAGAGCGGATCGTCATTTACACGGTCACTCCATTTACACGGTCACTCCAGGGATATAGTGTTCGGCTAGAGGTTGGCGGATGCTCACCTTGAAGCTGCCCAGAAAGCAGCGACCTCCGAAGTCGCCGCGTATCGTCGTAGTAGCAGCTCACGTGCCATCGGAAGGCGCAATCATAAAATTGGGTTTACCAACGTGCGTCAGCAGCGCCGATGCACGTCCTCATGCGCTCACGAAAGGCCAACCATCATGAGACTTCCTGCAATATTACAAGGCGAGGCGCGGACCCGCTTCCTTCAAGGAATCGCTTTCGGCGCGGTGGCGACCATGGCGATTGGATTTGCCTGGGGCGGTTGGGTCACCGGGGAGAACGCTAGAATCATGCGCGCCTCGGCGGAGACCAGTGGCAGGATGTCGGTTCTGGTACCGCTGTGCGTCGCTCAGTTTACAGCCGCGGATGGAGCTATCGCCAAGTTCAAGGCGACCGGCCCTTACTCCAGGGAAAACGTCGTCAGCGAATTCGTGAAGAGTGTGGCGTCCACGAGCATGGATTACTCATTCGCCAAGGCTTGCGCGACCGGCGTCGAGACGGAGATTGCCAAGACGGCGACAAAGACCTGACGAGCCATCCGGAAGCACATGGTGAATTCTGGTGGCGCGGTGGGGTCGCTCGCGCCCAATGACGGGCTAGGACACCTGATGTCGCCGGACCTCTCTCAGCCGCATGTTGCGAGGACAGGACGTCTCGCGGTTTCGTGCGGTGTCGGTGAGGTTGACCCGCTTGTTAGGCGATCCTTGCGAGTCCCGTCCGAATTGACATGAAGAGGCCGGCGGATTCGGCTTCGAAGCGGCCCACTTATACGAAGATGTATCCGAAGACCGCCTCGACGTCCTCGCGTACTTTCAAGTCCACGGAAGCTTTGTTTTGACTGTGCCCAGCGGAGGCACAGCGTTGAAAATCAAGAGCGTCGAAAATTCAAGGCTTCCGACCATAGCGGAAGCAGTCAATCAGGCGAAGCCTTCCGAGCACTCAATCCTTCGCCTCGCCCGGCTTATCGGACGACAAATGGCCCGTGACGATATCAAAGATCGTCGATCAGCTTGTGCCTCGCCCGAGAAAGAAACCAGCACAATCTAGGCGCGGCTTAGCCGACGCTCATCGCACATCGCCATTGTGTAGATGGAGCTCTCGAGTACCAGCAAATGGGATATGAGCAAAGACGCACACAGCGCAGCGTCTTTTAGTTCACTCCAGAGCGCCGCGATAGCCTTTCCTTGCATCACATATCCGGGTGTGCACGGCATATAAATGCCGCGTTCATTCGATATTTTTTGCTTCACGGCGCCATGTGCCGGCGCAAAGCGGAATGCAAGGACAAGTCAATGACGCGAGTTGCGCTCTATGCCCGATACTCGTCTGACAATCAACGTGACGCCTCGATCGAAGACCAATTTCGTATTTGCAGAGAACGCGCGATGCGTGAGAAGTGGACGATCGTCAATTCTTACAAGGATGCCGGAATTTCCGGTGCGAGCATGATCCTTCGTCCGGGCATCCAAGCCCTGTTGCAGGATGCTCAGAGCCGTGCGTTCGATATCGTGCTCGCTGAGGCGCTCGATCGCATCAGCCGCGACCAAGCGGACGTGGCGACCCTGTTCAAGCAACTGCGCTTTGCCGGGGTTCCGATCGTCACCTTGGCCGAAGGGGAAATCACCGAGCTTCACGTCGGTCTAAAAGGGACTATGAATGCTCTATTTCTGAAGGACCTCGCTGCGAAGACGCACCGTGGTTTGCGAGGTCGGGTAGAGGGTGGAAAGTCAGGTGGCGGGCTTTGCTACGGATACCGCGTTATCAAACGGCTCGACGAGCGCGGAGATCGTATCCGGGGAGACCGAGAGATCGATCCGGCCCAGGCCGGCGTAATCCGGCGCATCTTTCGGGACTTCGCCGCTGGCATCAGTCCGCGAGCGATCGCGGTGAAGCTCAACGCCGAAGGCATAGCCGGCCCTGAGACCCAGCTGTGGAATGACACGACGATCCGGGGCCATGTCAAGCGCGGCACCGGGATCATCAATAACGAGCTTTACGTGGGACGCCTCGTTTGGAATCGGCTGCATTACATTAAGAATCCTTCGACGGGGAAACGCATCTCGCGTCTCAATCCGGAGGCCGACTGGATCGTCACCAAAGTTCCAGAGCTTCGCATCATCGAGGATGAACTCTGGGATCGGGTGAAAGCCAAGCAAAGTGAGATCGCCGAAAAATTTATCAATGTGACAGTAGCTGTCCGCGAGCACCATTCGAACAAACGACTTAACAGTGCTCGTCGCCCAAAGTCGTTGTTCTCGGGACTTGTCCTCTGCGGCTTATGCGATGGCCCCTGTTCACTGCGCGGAGCCGATCGCTTCGTCTGCTCGGCACATGTCAGCAACGGGTCCTGTTCGAACGGCCGCACCTTGGCGCGGAGCGAACTCGAACATCGCGTATTGGGCGGGCTGAAGGACCGGTTGCTGGCGCCAAACGTCATCGCAGAAGCAATGCGCGCCTATGCTGAGGAGATGAACCGGCTGAACCGAGACCGGCGAGCCCGCGGCGATGCTTGGCGCGCTGAACTGGCGAAGGTAGAAAAGCAAATCCATGGAATGGTCGAAGCGATCAAGGAGGGCATGTTCCAGCAGTCGATGATCGCGGCGATGGATGCGCTGGAGGCTCGCAAAACCGAGCTCTCTGCCCTGCTCGCCGAAGCTCCTGCCGATACCCCGGACATTCTCCCGAGCGCCTCGCAAGTCTACGCCAAGAAGGTCGCCCACCTCACTGAGGCTTTGAACCGTCCTGAAGACCGGGCCGAGGCCGCCCAGGCTCTTCGTGGTCTGATCGAACGCATCGTTCTCCGGCCGGGTGCCAAGCGCGGCCAAATCGACGCCACCCTCCATGGTGATTTGGGCACAATCCTGAGCTGGACTGCTGCGCGTAACGCGGAAAAGGCGGCACAAACCAAAACTCCCGCAGCCTCGGCTACGGGAGTGTCGGTATCAGTGGTTGCGGGGATAGGATTTGAACCTATGACCTTCAGGTTATGAGCCTGACGAGCTACCGGGCTGCTCCACCCCGCGTTAAACCGTCGCTTTGCCTTGGCCAAGATGCCGGGGACGGTGGATGAAGTGGCCGGCGCTGTTCGCGTGGCTTGCTTCGTCCGTCCCAAAGGCTTCCTTGGAAGGCAACCCCGGGGCAAAGCCCCTCGGGTGCGAGGGGTATGTACCAACCCGGGCTGCCTTTGGAAAGGGCCGCGGGGACGTTTTTTTCGACTTTATGACAGCGAGTTGGGCCGATTTCCGGCCCGTTTGGCGCACTCTTGCCAGAAGTTCCACAAAGGGCCAGCTTGCGGCAACAAAACCGGGGGCAAACGTCGTTTTCAGGGGAGACCACCCATGGACCATACCTTGGACCGCCCCTTGGCGAGCGCGCCACTTCCGGCGCTGAAGGATGCCTTCGAGGCCATGGTCGCGCGGGCGCGGGCCGAGCCGGCGCCCGACCTGGCCGAGCGGCTCGACCGGCTGGCGCGGCTGCGCACTGTGGTCGCCGACAACGAGGAACGTTTCCGGCAGGCGATCTCGGCCGATTTCGGCCACCGCTCGGCCGTCGAGACCACCATCGCCGAGACGATGCTGGTGTTCTCCGAGATCCGGCATGCGACCAAGCACCTGAAGAGCTGGATGGCGCCGCAGCGCGTGGCCACCGCGCTGCAATTCCTGCCCGCGCGCAACCGGCTGATCCCGCAGCCGCTCGGCGTCGTCGGCATCATCGCGCCCTGGAATTATCCGCTCCAGCTGACGCTTGCGCCAGCGATCGGCGCGATCGCCGCCGGCAACCGGGTCATCATCAAGCCGAGCGAGCTGTCGCCACACTTTTCCGCGCTGCTGAAGGAGACGATGGCCGCGCGGTTCGATGCCACCGAGGCGCTGGTCACAGGCGTCGACGACGACGTCGCAAAAGCCTTTGCGAGCCTGCCGTTCGACCATCTCGTCTTCACCGGCTCGACCCGGGTCGGCCGGCTGGTCGCGGAGGCCGCCGGGCGCAATCTCACGCCCGTAACGCTCGAGCTTGGCGGCAAGTCGCCGGCGATCATCGACGCTTCCGCCGATCTCGAGGAGGCGGCCGAGCGCATCGCCTACGGAAAGCTGCTCAATGCCGGGCAGACCTGCATCGCGCCGGACTATCTGCTGGTGCCTGAGCGCTCGTTGCAGGCCTTCGCCGAAAAAGTGCGCGCGCAGATGCGACGCATGTTCGGCACCGATCCGGCCAACAAGGACTACACCTCCGTCATCTCCGACCGGCACTATGCGCGACTGGAAAATCTCGTCGCGGATGCCGCCCAGCGCGGCGCAAAGATCCTGCAACCGGCGAAGGCGGACGACCCGAACTGGAAAGCACACCGCAAATTCCCGCCGACACTGATCGTCGGCGCGACCGAGGCGATGGCGGCGATGCAGGATGAGATTTTCGGCCCCATTCTGCCGGTGCTGGGCTATCGCGATCCGGCGGAGGCGATCGCTTTCGTCAACGCCCGCGACCGGCCGCTCGCGCTCTACTGGTTCGGCAAGGATCGCACCGCGCGCGACGAGGTGCTGTCGCGCACGATCTCCGGCGGCGTCACCGTCAACGACTGCCTGTTCCACTTCGCGCAAGCCAACCAGCCGATGGGCGGCGTCGGCGCATCCGGCACCGGCGCCTATCACGGCGAATGGGGTTTTCGCACGTTCAGCAAACTGAAGCCGGTATTTTATCGCTCCAAGTTCAACCGCCTCGCCGACCTCTACCCGCCCTACGGCGGCAAGATCGCGCGGCTGGAGAAGTTGATGCGGTTCATGTCGTAGAGGCGGTCGTTCCGGGGCGCGAAGCGAACCCGGAACCTCGAGATTCCGGGTTCGATGCTCCGCATCGCCCCCGGAATGACAATGCAGGGGGACACATCAGTGACTGACACATTCGACTTCGTCGTCGTGGGCGCGGGCTCCGGTGGCTGCGCGGTGGCCGGGCGGCTGTCGGAGGATGCGGCGACGTCCGTGGCCCTGCTCGATGCCGGCGGACGGAACGACAATTGGCGGATCACCACGCCATTCGGGCTCGCTTTGCCATACAGGGCGGCCAACTGGGCCTTCGATACCGTGCCGCAGAAGGGATTGAACGGCCGCATCGGCTATCAACCGCGCGGCAAAGGCCTCGGCGGCTCCTCGGCGATCAATGCCATGGTCTATATCCGCGGCCATCGCGCCGACTACGACCACTGGGCCTCGCTCGGCAATGCCGGCTGGTCGTATGCCGACGTGCTGCCCTATTTCAAGCGCTCGGAGAACAATTCCGATTTCGACGGCGAGTATCATGGCAAGGGCGGTCCGCTGCATGTCAACAGACTGCGCTCGGAGAATCCGATCCATGACATCTTCCATCAGGCCGCGCGCGAGGCGCAGTTTCGCATCCGCGAGGACTTCAACGGCGAGGACCATGAAGGGCTCGGCAGCTACCAGGTGACGCAGCACCATGGCGAGCGCTGGAGCGCGGCACGCGCCTATCTGCATCCCCACATGGACAAGCGCGCGAACCTGTGCGTCGAGACGGGGGCGCAGGCCACGAAAATCCTGTTCGAAGGCGGGCGCGCGGTCGGCATCGAATATGTGCAGGGCAAGCAGACCAAGCAGCTGCGCGCCCGCCGCGAGGTGATCCTCGCCGGCGGCGCCTTCCAGTCACCGCAATTGCTGATGCTGTCGGGTGTCGGCGATGGCGATGCGCTTCGTGCGCACGGCATTGGCGCCGTGCATCATTTGCCGGGCGTCGGGCGCAATCTGCAGGACCATCCAGATTTCGTGTTCGTCTACGCCTCCGACTATCCGCACTTCGTTCATTCATCGCTCGGCCGGTTGCCATCCCTGCTCCGCGCCATCCAGCGGTACCGCCGCGAGCGACGCGGCCTGATGACCACCAATTTCGCCGAATGCGGCGGCTTCCTGAAGACCAGGCCCGACCTCGCGGTGCCAGACATCCAGCTGCACTTCGTCATCGCGGTGCTCGACGACCACGGCCGCAAGAAGCACAAAGAGGCGGGCTTCTCGTGCCATGTCTGCCTGCTCAGACCGAAGAGCCGCGGCAGCGTATGGCTGAAAAGCGCCGATCCGCTCGCTGCACCCATGATCGATCCGAACTTTCTGGGCGAGGCGGAAGATCTCGAGTCGATGGTCGCGGGCTTCAAGACCACGCGGCGGCTGATGGAGACGCCTGCGCTGCGCGCGTTGCAGAAGAAGGACATGTTCACGTCGGATGTGAGAACGGACGACGACATCCGCGCCATCCTGCGCAATCGCGTCGACACCGTCTATCACCCCGTCGGCACCTGCAAGATGGGCACCGATGCGATGTCGGTGGTCGATCCGAAGCTGAAGGTGCACGGCATCGAGGGCTTGCGCGTCGTCGACGCCTCGATCATGCCGACGCTGATCGGCGGCAACACCAACGCGCCGACCATCATGATCGGGGAGAAGGCGGCGGATATGATCAGGGGGGAGATGAGGACAAACTAGCGGTGCCGCACGAACGGGACTTTTCGAGCTGCAACCGGCCGGGATAGACTGCTCATCTAGCCCGGAGAAGTTGATGCGCGCCGCTGCCTCGGAGTTTTGCCTGACATGACGCGTGGACGACGAGTCGGACTTGCGGCAGCGATCGCGCTGGCGCTTTTCGTTGCCTATGAGGTGATATCGTCGTTCGTCGCCTTCACCGACGACGCCTATGTTCAGTCCGATCTGGTCGCGCTCGCGCCTCAGGTGACTGGGCGCATCATTGCCGTACATGTCGCCGACAATCAGGATGTGGCCGAGGGCGACCTGCTTGCCAGCATCGATCCCGTACCTTTCCAGTTGGCCCTGGATCAGCGGCGTGCCGATCTTGCCGAGGCCCGCGCGCAGATCGCCTCCGACCAGCACCGGATCGCATCGGCACGGGACGCGTTGGCGGCGGCGAGCTCGGCCGCGGATTTTGCGAGCGAAAACGAAAAGCGCCTGACGACGCTCGCCTCGGCCCAGGATGTCTCCCGCGTCGCGCTCGACCAGGCGAGCGATACGCTGCGACGCGCGAATGCGGCACGCGACGCCGCACAGGAGTCGGTCGCGGCGACGGAGGCCACGCTATCCATGCATCAAGCGAGCCACGCCCGCGCCAATTCGGCGCTGGCGCTCGCAGAATGGCAGCTCGCCCGCACCAAGCTGGTCGCACCAACCAGCGGCACGGTCACGTCGCTCAGCCTGCGCGTGGGCGACACTGCACAGGCCGATGTGCCGCTGATCGGCATCGTCGATGCCCGCGCCTGGCGCATCGTCGCCAACTTCAAGGAAAGCTACATCCGCGGCTTTGCCGTCGGCAGCACGGCCTGGGTGTCGCTGGACTCAGATCCCTGGCATCTACGCCGTGCCAAGGTGACCGGCATTGCTCGTGGCATCAGCCGCGAACCCGTGCCCAATCGCCTCCTCAACTACGTGGCGCCGACCACTGACTGGATCCGCCTCAAGCGCCGCTTTCCGGTGACGCTGACGCTGGTCGATCCGCCAGAGACTCTATATGGGTGCCGACGCCAGGGTGGTCGTGCTGCCATGAGCGGGGCCGCGACAAGAGCGATCTCTGCATTGCGGCGGGAGTTGCTGGAGATCGATCTGGCCGGCCCACGCGGCCATCATTGCAGCCGCGTTGCACTGGCCGTCACGCTGGCCGTGATCGTGGCGCTTGTGCTGCGGGTGGACGCTCCATGGTGGGCGGCGATCAGTGCCTTCGTCTCGACGCAGGTGACGGCGCCCTCTTCCTTGCGTCGCGGCGCCCTGCGCATCGTCGGCACCGCGATCGGTGCCGCTGCCGGCCTGCTCTTGAGCCCGTGGCTGATCGAGGACCAGGTTGCACTGAGCCTCGCACTGTTCATCGCAAGCAGCATCGGCGTGCTCGGCCTGCAAGTTAGTCGCCACGGCTATGCCTGGCTGCTCGGCGCCGTCACGGCCGACATGGTGCTGCTCGCAACGCTCGACGATCCGACCTCGGCGCTGTCAGTCGCCTGCAACCGTACTGCCGAGGTGACGATCGGCACTCTCGCCGCCATTCTGGTCTCGCACCTGCTTTCGCCGCGCGAGGATCATGCGCCGCCACGTCCGCGGGCGCCGGGCTGGTCCGACCTTCTCGGCGCGCAATGGGCCTCGACCCAGCACGCAATGCGCGCGGGCCTTGGTGTGATGCTGGTGCCGCTGGCATGGAGCTGGCTGCAATTGCCGAGCTTCTCGCAGGCCGCAATCACGGTCGCGGCCGTGATGGCCGTGCCGGCAATATCCGACGACGATGCTGCGAATCGCGAGAAGATCGCGGCCCGTGGCACGCATCGCATCCTCGGCTGCCTGATCGGCGGCCTCGCCGGCCTTGCGGTGCTGATCGCCTCGTTCGAAAACTTCCTGCCCTGGCTTGCCGCGCTTGCCATCGGGGTCTGGGTCGGTGCGCATGTCCAGGCGAGCGCGCGCGATATCGGCTATGTCGGCACCCAGGGCGCGGTCGTCTTCATCATGACGATGGTGCAGGGATCAGGGCCGCCGTCCAGCATCATTCCCGGCATCGAGCGCCTTGCCGGTATCACCGGCGGGCTGCTGATCGTCGAGATCGTGGCTATCCTGCTGACGCCCTCGGCTAGGAGCGCTGAAACAAGATAATGCGGTAGCTCTTCTCCCTCTCCCCGTTCTTACGGGGAGAGGGTTGGGGTGAGGGGCTATCTCGGCAAAAACGGTGAGAGTTGGACTCGCGGAGACTCCCCCTCACCCGGCTTTGCGCTGCGCGCAAATCCGGCCTCTCCCCGCAGCCGGGGAGAAGCGAAGAAAGTCAATTCAACAAGAACCCGCCGTCCACCGTCACGACGCTCCCGGTCATATACCGCGACGCCTTCGAGGCCAGCAGCAGGATCGCGCCGTCGAGATCGGACTCGGCGCCGACGCGGCGCTGCGGGATGCGCTTGGTCAGGCGTTCGCCCGGCGGGGTGGACCAGAAGGCATGATTCATTTCCGTGTCGATATAGCCTGGCGCCAGCGCGTTGATCCGGATGTTCTGGCCTGCGAGCTCCAGCGCCATCGCCTTGGTCGCCTGGAGGATGCCGGCCTTCGAGATCGCGTAGGGCGACACCGCCTTCAGCACGCCGGTGCCGAGCACGGAAGCGATGTTGACGATGTTGCCTTCCTGCTTGCGCGCGATCATGCGGCGCGCGACTTCGGTCGCGAGGAAATAGGCGCCTTTCAAATTGGCACCGATCACGGCGTCCCAATCGGATTCGGTCTGCTCGGTCGCGAGCTTCTCGATGGCGATGCCGGCATTGTTGATCAGCACCGTGATCGGACCGAGCGCGGCTTCCGTGGCATCCACAGCCCTCGCGATCGATGACATGTCAGTGACGTCGAGCGCGACCGCGGCAGCGCGGCCGCCCTTGCCGCGGATCTCCTCCTCCAGGCTCTTGAGCTTGTCGGTCTGGCGCGCCGCGAGCGCGACGGCCGCGCCATGGGCCGCCAGAACCCGGGCAAATTGCCGCCCCAGCCCCTGGCTCGCGCCCGTCACTAGGATGGTTTCTTGACTGACGTCGAATAAGTCTGACATGACGCTTGCCTTGAGCGTTTTCCCTGAGCCTTGGAGCCACCAATACAGACGATTTTAACGATCTGAAACCGGAATGATCGGTCCGGCGTTCATTCGTTCCATCGACGCAAGCGTTCCATCGAGGCAGGCCTGACGCTCATGAACAGTTTCGATCTCGCGGTCTATGCGGCACTCGCCGTCGCGATCGGCTTCGGTTTCAGGACCGGTCTGCTCGGCAGCGCCATGACCATTCTCGCCTATCTCCTGGCCGCTCCCATCGCCGTCGCGCTGATGCCGCTGATCGTGCCGCAGGTTGCGACCAATCCGAACGCGCCGCTGCTGCAAAACTGGATGTGGTTCTTCGGCATCTTCGTGGTCGTCGGCATGCTCCTTGGATATATCGGCCGCCTCGCGCTGAACGACACGATACGCGAAGCCGGGATCGGCGACCGGCTCGCCGGCGCCGCACTCGGCGCCATCAGGGTCGGCCTCGTCGCCACCACGCTGGTGCTGGTGTTCGACCAGATCGTGCCGGCCAACCGCCAGCCGCCGTTCCTCGCCGGTTCGCATCTGCGGCCGCTATTCTCGGCGGCCGGCAAGATGGGCTTCAAGACATTGCCGCCGGAGGCCGCGGCCGCGATTGACCGCCTCAAGCAGGAACGGCGCATCTAGCTTATTGTCCGGGCATGATCTTTTCGGAAAACCGCTGCACACTTTTCCGGATCATGCCCGCACATTTGCATCGCCGCGCGACCGCGCCATGCATTTTGACGCGGCCCCCTCCCTTATCAGCGGCGCCACGATTGGCTAGAGTGCGGCCCGTCTAAAACCTGCCTGACATTACGGGAGTGAAACAGTGGATCTTGGGATCAAAGGTCGCCGCGCCATCGTCTGCGCATCCAGCAAGGGCCTCGGCCGCGCCTGCGCCATCTCGCTGGCGGAAGCCGGCGTTGACGTCACGCTGACCGCGCGCGGCGCCGAAGCCCTGAAGAAGACGGCCGACGACATCCGCAAAGCCTATCCGGGCGTGAAGGTCACCGAGATCGTCGGCGACATCACGACGCCTGCGGGCCGCGAGGCCGTGCTGAAGGCCTGCCCCGAGCCGGACATCTTGATCAACAATGCCGGCGGCCCGCCGCCCGGCGATTTCCGCAACTGGACCCGCGACGACTGGATCAAAGCGATCGACGCCAACATGCTCACGCCCATCGAGCTGATCAAGTCAACCGTCGACGGCATGATGGCGCGCAAGTTCGGCCGCATCGTCAACATCACCTCGGCCGCGGTGAAGGCGCCGATCGACATCCTCGGTCTCTCCAACGGCGCGCGCGCCGGCCTCACCGGCTTCATCGCCGGCCTGTCGCGCAAGACCGTGATCAACAACGTCACCATCAACGGCCTGTTGCCGGGTCCGTTCGAGACCGACCGCCTGACCGGCACCGCCAAGGCCGAGGCCGACAAGCGCGGCACGACGCCGGAGCAGATCCTGGCCGAGCGCGCCAAGCTCAACCCCGCCGGCCGCTTCGGCCAGCCTGACGAGTTCGGCTATGCCTGCGCCTTCCTCTGCGGCGCCAAGGCCGGCTTCATCACGGGCCAGAACATTTTGCTCGACGGCGGCGCCTTCCCCGGAACGCTGTGAGGGCGGTCTGGTACGAGCAAACGGGACCGGCGGCGGACGTCCTCACCTATGGTGAGATGGCGACGCCGGTCGCAGCCCCAGGCGAAGTTCGCATTCGCCTGGAGGCCTCCGGCGTCAATCCGGCCGATGTCGGCCGGCGCGGTGGCAGCTATCGCGCGATGGAATTTTCGCGCGTCATTCCGAACAGCGACGGCGCGGGTTTCGTCGACCAGATCGGCGACGGCGTAACGCGCTTCAAGGTCGGCGACCGGGTCTGGCTGTTCAACGGCCAGCGCAACGGCCGCGCCTTCGGCACGGCGGCCGAATATATCGCGCTCGCCGAGCAGCTGGTGACGCCGCTGCCGGATCATCTTTCCTTTGCGGAAGGCGCAACGCTCGGCATCCCCGCGATGACCGCGTGGTGCAGCCTGTTTGCGGATGGGCCGATCGTCGGCAAGACCGTGCTCGTCACCGGCGGCGCCGGCGCGGTTGGCCATTATGCCGTGCAGCTCGCCAAATGGGGCGGCGCACAGGTGATCGCGACGGTCAGCTCGGCGATGAAGGGGGAGCAGGCCCGGCGCGCGGGCGCCGATCTCGTGGTCAATTACAGGGACGAGGACGTCGTTGCCAGGGCGATGGCGTTCACCGGCGGACGTGGTGTCGATCGCGTGGCCGATGTCGATTTCGGCGGCAACATCGCGACGACGTTGAAGCTGATGGCGCTCAATTCGACGATCGCCGTCTACGCCACCAACGGCAACCGCACACCGGTTGTCCCAATGCGCGAGCTGATGGAAAAGTGCATCGCGCTGCGCACCCTGGTGCTGTTCGCGCTGCCGCAGGCGTTGCTTGCGGCGGCGCAGGCCGATATCACGAAATGGCTGGCGGCAGGGCCGCGCATTCACAACGTCGCGGGGCAGTTCGCGCTGTCGGATACTGCGCAGGCGCATCTCGCGGTCGAGAAGGGTGACAAACTCGGCACCGTGATCGTCGACTGCGCTCGGTGAGAACTGAGTTAGTCCGTTGAGGCTTCCACAGCGTCATGGCCGGGCTTGTCCCGGCCATCCACGTCTTACTCACGGCACGAAGAACGTGGATGCCCGGGACAAGCCCGGGCATGACGACTAGATCTTCAGCTCTAAGAAACCGGCGTGGTCCGCTCGTCGGTCCAATCGATGCCGAGCTCGTCCATGCCATCGGCGAGCAGATCGCCCAGCATCGGCTCGCCCAGCAGATATTGCACCGTTTCACGACGCGGATTCTTGTACTCACCGCGCGCCTCGGCGGCGCGTGCGCGCAGATCGTCCCACTCCTCCACTTCGCCATCGCCGCGGCCGAGCCACATCATCGTGACGAGGTCGAGCTGCTCGTCCTCGTTCAGCGCGCGGATGAAACCGGACAGCTCGGCTGCGACCGGGTCGGAATTGGTGTCCTCGAGCACGTCGATCTCGTCATCATCAGAGGGATTGGAGCCCGAGTCAGGGTCGGACGCCGCCTCCTTGACGTCGAATTCGCGGGCCTTCTCGATGATGAAGGCGACCTTCTCGGCGGAAATGGCAAGCTCTGGCATCGTCGCTCTCTCTGGCTGTCTCGGGGTTCCCCCGATAACGCAACATCGCGACAGATGATCCATTGCCTTCGACGGCGGAAGGCCGCATCTTTCGCGAAAGCAAGAAAATTGGGATCGCCGCATGCCGTGGACCGTGGGCAAGGTCAAAATCGCCAAGATCGTGGAAATGGAGACGGTCGGCTCGACCCGCTTCATCCTGCCGGCCGCGACCAATGACGAGATCCAGAAGCTGCCCTGGCTGATCCCGCATTTCGCCACCGAGGAGGGCCGGCTGAAAATGTCGATCCACTCGCTGGTGGTGGAGACGCCGACGCGCCGCATCGTGGTCGACACTGGCCTTGGCAACGACAAGCAGGGCCGCGGTGTCCCGGTCTGGAATAACCGCAGCACGCCGTTTCTAGAGACCATGACGGCAGCGGGCTTTCCCCCTGACAGCATCGACACCGTGCTGTGCACGCATCTTCATGTCGATCATGTCGGCTGGAATACGAAGCTGGTTGATGGCAAATGGGTGCCGACTTTCTCCAGGGCGCGCTACCTGTTCGGCAAGACCGAGTATGAATATTGGCGCGACTATACGGCCGAGCCGGACAAGGTCGCGGTGTTCAACGATTCCGTGAAGCCGGTCGTCGATGCGGGCCTGGTCGAGTTGATCCCGAGTGATCACCGGCTCTGCGAGGAGATCAGCGTGATCCCGACCCCCGGCCACAGCCCCGGGCACATGAGCGTCCTGATCGAGTCCGGCGGCGAACAAGGGTTGCTCAGCGGCGACGTCGCCCATCACCCCTGCCAGATGGCGCATCTCGACTGGTGCTCGGTCGTCGACACCGATACCGCCCAATCGGCGGCAACCCGCCACAAGGTGTTCTCGCGCTTTGCCGATACCCCGACGCTGGTGATCGGCGGCCATTTCTCGGCCGGCCACATCAAGCGGGACGGGGATGCGTTCAAATTTGTGGCGCTGGGCTAGGTCTCGTGCCCCGGATGCTGCGCAGCACGAAGAGCGCGTTTACGCGCGTCTTCGACGCGCTATGTTGATGCGCTGCTGATCCGGGGCCCATGTTGCCACAATCTGGGTCCCGGCTCTGCGCAGCAGCGTTTCACGCTGCAGCGCGTCCGGGACACAGAGCCTCCCGATACCTCCGCCCACCGAATCCAGAAGCCTGCAATGCGCCCCACTTTGAGCGGTTGAATTTCCCGCCGCCCTGTTCCATGAAGCTATTTAACCGATCGGTCCATCTCCAGGGAGAAACGAGAATGAAGCTTGTTCGTTATGGCGAAAAGGGTGCGGAAAAGCCCGGCCTGATCGACAAATCCGGCCAATTGCGCGACCTGTCGGCGCATCTGAAGGACCTGACCGGCGAGGCCTATTCCCCGGAATCCCTGAAGAAGCTGGCGGGCCTTGACCCGGCCTCCCTGCCCGCCGTCTCCGGCAAGCCGCGCTTCGGCGCGCCCGTCACCAGCATCTCGAAATTCGTCGCCATCGGCCTCAACTACAGCGACCACGCCAAGGAAACCGGCGCTGCGATCCCGACCGAGCCGATCATCTTCATGAAGGCCAACACCTCGCTATCCGGCCCGAACGACGCTGTCGAGAAGCCGCGCGGCTCGACCAAGCTCGACTGGGAAGTCGAGATCGCCGCCATCATCGGCACCCGCGCAAAATATGTGTCTGAAGCCGACGCGCTGAACTACGTCGCCGGCTATTGCGTCTGCAACGACGTCTCCGAGCGCCACTTCCAGACCGAGCGCCTGGGCCAGTGGACCAAGGGCAAGTCGCACGACACGTTCGGCCCGGTCGGCCCGTGGCTCGCCACCAAGGACGAGATCAAGGACGTGCAGAACCTGTCGATGTGGCTCGACGTCAACGGCCAGCGCCGCCAGACCGGCTCGACCCAGACCATGATCTTCTCCATGGCCAAATGCGTCTCCTACGTGTCGCAGTTCATGACCCTGCTGCCGGGCGACATCATCACCACCGGCACCCCGCCCGGCGTCGGTCTCGGCATGAAGCCGCCGACCTTCCTCAATGTCGGTGATGTCGTCACGCTCGGCATCGAAGGCCTCGGCGAGCAGCGCCAGGAGATCGTGGCGGCGTAAGCCGCGATCAGCACACTCGTCGTCATGCCCGGGCTTGTCCCGGGCATCCACGTCTCGCAGTCCAGCCGCGTGGAAACGCGTGGATGGCCGGGTCAAGCCCGGCCATGACGGAGGAGACACCGTCCGCTCAAGACCGACCGCAGGGAATCGTCAGATGAAACTCTCCTTCTCCGCCGCCTCGCCCTTCGCCCGCAAGGTCCGTATCGCCGCGATCGAGCTCGGGCTGATCGACAAGATCGAGCTGACGCCCGCGACCGTCGCGCCGGGCACGGTCAATGAGGACTATTCGCGCATCACGCCGCTGAAGAAGCTGCCGGTGCTGATCACCAATGACGGCGACGTCATTCTCGATTCCTACGTGATCGTCGAATATCTCAACGAGATGGCCGGCGGCAGCCTGATCCCCGATTACGGCCCGCGGCGCTGGAAGGCCAAGACCAATCACTCCCTGATCAACGGCATGCTCGATTCCATGCTGCTGTGCCGCTACGAGAAGATGGTGCGGCCGCAGGGCCTGCAATGGCAGGCATGGTCGGACGACCACTGGAACCGGGCCTGGACCGGCATGGCGCGCTTCGAGAACATGCCCGACGTTTTGAACGGCCCGTTCGACATCTCGCAGATCGGCCTCGTCTGCGTGCTCGGCTATGCCGACTTCCGCTTCGCCGATTGCGGCTGGCGCAAGGCCTACCCGAAACTCGACGCCTTCCACCAGAAGATGCTGGAGCGCCCCTCGGTCAAGATCTCGGTGCCTCCGGCCGCCTAAAGCGCGATGAACATCATCGCGCTTTAGGATTGTTGTTTGAGCATGATCTTGTCGGAAAACCGCTGCACACTTTTCCGGATCATGCTGTACAGCGGGAGTTCTCATGAGCCTGAAATACGCGGTCGGCGATCTCACCATCCATCGCGTCATCGAGCAGGAGACCTCGTTCGTCCCGGCACTGGACATGCTGCCGGGATTGACGGCCGAGGTGCTGGCCGAGAACCGGGCATGGATGCGGCAGGCCAAGGCGCTGGACGAGCAGGACGTGCTGCTCCTGTGCTTCCAGTCCTATGTGGTGAAGACGCCGCACCGCACCATTTTGATCGACAGCTGCATCGGCAACGACAAGCCGCGCCCGCAGCGGCCGAAATGGAACATGAAGACCGACGATACGTACCTGCGCGGACTCAACGCCGCCGGGTTCGCGGTCGACGACATCGATTTCGTGATGTGCACGCATCTGCATGTCGATCACGTCGGCTGGAACACGCGGCTCGAGAACGGCCGCTGGGTACCGACTTTCCCGAGGGCGCGCTACGTCTTCGCCAAGCAGGAATACGACCACTGGTTCGCGGAGAATGCGAAGGCGGAGATCCCGCCCTTTGCTGACAGCGCCGGTGGTCGAGGCCAGGCGCCACGAGCTGGTCGGCAACGATCATCAGATCGGCGATCACGTCCGCATCCTGCCGACGCCAGGACATACGCCCGGCCATATCGCCATCACAATGGGCCGCGGCAAGGACGACGCCGTGTTCTCCGGCGACCTCATGCATTCGCCGCTGCAGACGCTCTATCCGGAGCTGTCGATCAAGTTCGACGTCGATCCGGCCGCGGCGGCGAAAACACGCCGCAGCTTTCTTGAGCGCTATTGCGACACCGACACGCTGTGCTGCACCGCGCATTTCCCCTCGCCGTCGGTTGGGAAGATCAGGCGCAAGGGCAACGCGTTCGTGTGTGCGGCGGTGTAGCGCGCGGCAATCGCCCGGCTTCCGTCATGCCCGGGCTTGTCCCGGGCATCCACGTTCTTACAATCAACGGCAACAAGAACGTGGATGGCCGGGACAAGCCCGGCCATGACGAGGAAACAAAGAATGGCCGATCTCCCCGACGTTCCTCTCCCCGCCGGAATCCGCTCGCGCTATGTCGACGGCATCAACGGCTTGCGCATGCACGTGCTCGAAGCCGGCTTCGAGACCAAGGGGCGGCCCTGCATCCTCTTGCTGCACGGCTTTCCTGAGCTCGCCTTCTCCTGGCGCAAGGTGATGCCGGCACTGGCCGCGGCCGGCTATCACGTGATCGCGCCGGACCAGCGCGGCTATGGCCGCACCACGGGATGGACCGCGGATTACGACGGCGATCTCACGCCGTTCTCGCTGCTCAACCTAGTGCGCGACGCGCTCGCCCTGGTGTCGGCGTTCGGCTACAGGCAGGTCGATCTCGCCGGGCATGATTTCGGCAGCCCGGTCGCGGCGTGGTGCGCCCTGATCCGGCCCGACGTGTTTCGCTCGGTGACGCTGATGAGCGCGCCGTTCGGCGGAGCGCCGCCGCTGCCGTTTGGCGCGATCGATGTGCCGGCAAAGCCTGCAGCCGAAGACCCCGTGCATCGCGAGCTCGCCGCACTGCCGCGCCCGCGCAAACACTATCAATGGTATTACGCGACGCGCCCGGCCAACGCCGACATGCAGCACGCACCGCAGGGCGTGCACGATTTCCTGCGCGCCTACTACCACCACAAGAGTGCGGACTGGACCGACAACAAGCCTTATCCGCTGACGTCGTGGTCCGCGGGCGAACTCGCAAAACTGCCGACCTACTACGTGATGGACTCCGGCGAGACGATGGCGGAGACGGTTGCGAAGGAGATGCCCTCGCCGGCCGCGATCGCCGCCAACCAATGGCTGCCGGACAGCGACCTCGCCTATTACAGCGCCGAATATGACCGCACCGGATTCCAAGGGGGCTTGCAATGGTACCGCTACGGCACGTCCGGCATGCTCAACAGCGAGATGCAGCTGTTTGCGGGCCGCAGCATCGACGTGCCCTCCTGCTTCATCTCGGGCAAGCAGGATTGGGGCACCTATCAGCGCCCCGGCGTGTTCGAAGCGATGCAGGGGCGCGGCTGCACGAAGATGCTCGGCTGCCATCTCGTCGACGGCGCCGGCCATTGGGTGCAGCAGGAACAGCCGGCCGAAGTGAGCCGCCTGCTACTTGAGTTCCTCGCAAAAGCCGCCTGGTTTGACCCGGGAACCCCGGCGCCCTATATAGTTTAGAATAATTCTAAACTATCGAACAGGGCCGCCGTGAAGAGTTTTGCCGAACTGACCGAGCGCGAGGTGCTTGCGGTCGCGATCTCCTCCGAGGAGGAGGACAGCCGCATCTACATGACCTTCGCCGAAGACTTGCGCGAGCGTTACCCGGACACGTCGAAGATTTTCGAGGAGATGGCCGAGGAGGAACGCGGCCACCGGCATCGGCTGCTGAAACTCTATGAGGAACGCTTCGGCCAGCACCTGCCGCCGATCCGCCGCGAGAACGTCAAAGGCTTTCTGCGCCGGCGGCCGATCTGGCTGACGAAAAACCTGCCGCTCGACACCATCCGGAAAGAGGTCGAGACCATGGAGCTCGAGGCCGAGCGCTTCTACGCGCGGGCCGCCGAGCAGGCCGAGGATGTCGGCGTGCGCCGCCTGCTCGGCGATCTCGCCGAGGAGGAAAAGCATCACGAGAACCGCGCCGTCGCGCTGACCGACGAAATCCTGAAGCCGGACGTGCGCGCCGAGGAAGATCGCACGCGACGGCGAATGTTCGTGCTGCAATATGTGCAACCGGGCCTTGCCGGCCTGATGGACGGATCGGTCTCGACGCTGGCGCCGCTGTTCGCCGCAGCTTTCGCCACCCACCAGAACTGGCAGACGTTTCTGGTCGGCCTCGCCGCCTCGATCGGCGCCGGCATCAGCATGGGCTTTGCGGAAGCGCTGTCCGATGACGGCTCGCTCACCGGGCGCGGCTCGCCCTGGCTGCGCGGCATCACCTGCGGCGCGATGACGACGCTCGGCGGGCTCGGCCACACCCTGCCTTATCTCGTCCCAGACAGCTGGCCGAACGCATTCTGGATCGCAACGGGAATCGCCGGCGTCGTCGTGTTCTTCGAATTGTGGGCGATCGCCTTCATCCGCGCGCGCTACATGGACACCCCGTTCCTCCAGGCCGTGTTCCAGATCGTACTCGGCGGCGCGATCGTGCTGTCGGTGGGGATCTTGATCGGGGCGGCGTAGGGCCACACCCGCTGTCATGCCCCGCGAAAGCGGGGCATCCAGTACGCCGCGGCTTCGCGATTCCCTCACAACCGTCTCGGAGTACTGGATCGCCCGGTCGAGCCGGGCGATGACACCGACCTTGGTGGTTGGCCGCCCCCCGCTGACCACCAGCGAGGCATATCAATCGCGATCAAACGGCGGTTGCGGCTTTCGGCCAAACTGCGCATCATCCTTTCAGGGAAGCGCAGGAGCATGTCGTGGCGGAATCGGAATGGAGTTTCAAGAGCGCGGTCGAGCTGTCGGCCGCGTTGACCGCAAGGAAGGTCTCCGCGGTCGAGCTCACGCAGGATGCGATCGATCGCATCGAACGTCACGATGGCAAGGTCAACGCGATCTGCGTGCGGGATTTCGACCGCGCGCTGAGCGCTGCGCGTGACGCGGATGCAGCGTTGGCGCGCGGCGAAAGAAAGCCGCTGCTCGGCCTGCCGATGACGGTGAAGGAATCCTACAACATTGCCGGCCTGCCGACGACCTGGGGGATTCCTGCGCAAAAAGACTTCATTGCCAAGCAAGATTCGCTGCCGGTCACGCGGGTGAAGGACGCCGGCACCGTCATCGTCGGCAAGACCAACGTGCCGCTGGGGCTCGGTGACTGGCAGAGCTACAACGACATCTACGGCACTACCAACAATCCCTACGATCTCGGCCGCACGCCGGGCGGCTCGTCCGGCGGCTCCTCGGCCGCGCTCGCTGCGGGCTATGGCCCGCTGTCGATCGGCTCCGACATCGGCGGCTCGCTGCGCGTGCCCGCCTTCCATTGCGGCATCTATGCGCACAAGCCGACCTTCAATCTCGTCGCGATGCGCGGCCACACGCCGCCGCCGTTGCCACCCTTGCCGTTCGAGCGTGACCTCTCGGTGATCGGCCCGATGGCGCGCAGCGCCGCTGATCTTTCGCTGGTGCTCGACGTGATGGCCGGGCCCGACCCGATCGACGCTGGCCTCGCCTACCGGCTCGAGCTGCCGGCGGCGCGACACACGGCATTCAGGGATTTCCGCGTGCTGGTGATCGACACCGATCCAGTGATGCCGACCGACACGGCGGTGCGCGGCACCATCAACCGGCTGGCCGACAATCTCGCCAAGTCTGGCGTCAAGATCGAGCGCAGCAGCCCGTTGCTGCCGGATTTCGCGGCCTCCTCGCGGCTCTATATGCGCATGCTGATGTCGTTCCTCAGCTCGACCTTCGCGCCGGACATCTATGCCGGCGCGAAAGCGGCCGCAGCGTCGTTGCCAGAAGGCGACAACAGCTTGGCTGCGGAACGGCTGCGCGGCATCGCGCTGAGCCACCGCGACTGGCAGGCGGCAAATGCCGGACGCACGCGGCTACGGGCGCAATGGCGGGAGCTGTTCAAGACGTACGACGCGGTGATCTGCCCCGTCATGCCCACAGCAGCCTATCCGCACGACCATTCGCTCGACCAGGAAACCCGCCGCATCAAGATCGACGGCAAGGAGCACGTCTATCCCGACCAGCTCGCCTGGCCCGGCATCGCGACGCTCCCTGGTCTGCCCTCCACCGCGATCCCGACGGGCTTTGCGCCTGATGGACTGCCCATCGGCGTGCAGATCGTCGGCCCGTGGCTGGAAGACCGCACGCCGCTCAAGCTCGCCGAACTGATCGAGCGCGAATTCGGCGGGTTCGCGCCGCCTCCTTCGTTCAATGACTAGTGGCTCCCGTCATTGCGAGGAGCGAAGCGACGAAGCAATCCAGAATCGTTCCACGGAGTGACTCTGGATTGCTTCGCTACGCTCGCAATGACGGAGTAAAATAACACAGAGGGAGAGAAACGTCATGAGCCAAGACCTCGACCAGCTCACCGCGCTCAACCGCGACTACGTCGCCTCCGTACAGAACTGCGACGTCAAACGCTTCGACGAAATCCTGGCGCCGGAGTTCTTTTGCTCCAATCCCGACAAGACATTGGTCGACCGCGCAGCCTTCCTGGAGCAGACGGCACGGCCGATCGCAATCCGCAATCTGCATGCGCATGATGTCATCATCCGCATCATGGGCGATTTTGCCATCATCCACGCCGCCACCAGCTATACCACCGCCGACGGCCAGCAGGCGACGGGGCGGTACACCGATTGCTGGACGAAGAAGAACGGGAAGTGGCTCGCGGTATCAGCGCACGTGTCGCGGTGAGGCGGGGGCACGCTGCCCGCATACTCTCCGCTGTCATGCCCCGGCTTGACCGGGGCATCCAGTACGCCGCGGCCTTTCGATTCAATCACTGCCGTCTCTGGAATACTGGATCGCCCGGTCGAGCCGGGCGATGACACCTGTCTTGGAGCAGCACCGGCGAGCGCCAGCGCTAGCTATCAAACACAATCACGCTGCGCAGCGTCTTGCCGGCTTTCATGTTGGCAAAGCCCTCGTTGATCTCGCTGAGCTTCAGCTTGGCCGAGATCCAGTCCTCGAGGTGCAGCCGACCGCGCAGGTAGAAATCGACCAGCCTCGGCATGTCCACGCGAAAATGGTTGGAGCCCATCGATGAGCCCTGGATCCTGCGCTCGCGCAGGAAGTCGAAGCCGTGCAGCTCGATCTTCTGGCCGAACGGGATCATGCCGACGATGGTGGCCGTGCCGCCGGACGCCAGCATGCCAAAAGCCTGCTCCGCGGTCTCCTTGCGGCCGAGCACCTCGAAAGAATGATGCACGCCGCCATTGGTGAGGTCGCGGACCTGCTTCACCACGTCGCCGTCGGCGGGATTGATGATGTCGGTCGCGCCCAGCTTGGTCGCGAGCTGGAGCTTTGCCGGATTGGTGTCGATGGCGATGATGCGTCCGGCGCCTGCGATCTGCGCTCCATTGATCGCGGCCATGCCGACGCCGCCACAGCCGATCACGGCCACGGTCTCGCCCGCCGTCACCTTCGCCGTGTTCACCACCGCGCCGTAGCCGGTGATGACGCCGCAGCCGATCAGCGCGGCGAGATCGAGCGGCATCTCCTTCCTGATTTTGACGATGGCGTTCTCGTGCACCAGCATCTGCTCGGCGAAGGACGAGAGGTTGAGGAACTGATGCAGCTTCTCGGACTTCGACCATTGCATCCGGTTTGAGGCGCCCGGCAACAGCTTCACCGTGGTGTCGGTGCAGAGCACGGTGCGGCCCGTGGTGCAATTGTCGCAGGTGCCGCAAAACACCGACAGGCACGTCACGACGTGGTCGCCCGGCTTCACATAGGTGACGTCAGAGCCCACCTGTTCGACGATGCCGGCAGACTCGTGCCCGAGCACCGCGGGCAACGGATGCGGATAAAGGCCTTCCATGAAGTGCAGATCGGAGTGACAGAGGCCGGCGACCGCCGTGCGGATCAAAACCTCGCGCGGGCCCGGCTTCGGCAGGTTGACATCCTCGATGACCAGCGGCTGATTGACTTCATAGAGGACGGCGGCCTTCATCGAGCACTCCCTATCGCTTCTTTTGGTTTGAGCGTGGCGTGCAGCCTACGCTGCCAGAACCAGTTCGCCAACCTCGCTCATGCCGGCGTCGCGATCGCCGAGCAGCAGCGCTGCGATCTTCGCTTGCGCGGCATTTTCCGTCAGCCGGAACGGATCGCTCGGCGACACGCGATGGTCGATCACCAGCCGCGACAGCAGCAACCGGCGCGCATCGCCGCGCATCTCGTTGATGCGATGCGCTTCCCAGGCGAGCGCGACCGTGCTTGCGACGTGATAGAGCAGGCTGGTCGCGCGGCGCGCATCGACCTCGTTCTCGGAATTGCCCGCGACCTCGCGCGCGAAGCCGACGGCGCGATCGACCAGACCGCGCAAATTGTCGCGCCAGGCCTGCGGGACCGACGCGCTATCATCGAGCCGCGCGTGCAGATCGGCTGATAGCGCGGCTTCGGCGCCATGGCGGCCGACCGCGCGCCGGAGCGCATCGATCGCGACGATGTTGCCGGTGCCTTCCCAGACCGAACCGAGATGGGCGTCGCGCAGCAGGCGGGGCGTGGCAAATTCCTCGATATAGCCGATGCCGCCGCGCATCTCGAGCGCATCGCCGCAGACTTTTCGCGCATCGCGCGTCGCACGGAATTTCAGCGTCGGCGTCAGGATGCGCAGGAGCGCGGCTGCATCCTGACTGCCAGCCTCGGCGCGGTCGAGCGCGTCGGCGGTGAGAAAACTCATCGACAGCGCCTGCTCGACCGGCAGCATGATCTTCAACATCTGCCGGCGGCCCAGCGGCAGGTCGATGATGCGCTTGCCGAACACCACGCGGTTCCTGGCGACCGTCATCGCATCATGATAGGCGCGGCGCATCAGCGCGGTGGATTTGACGCCGTTGGAGAGCCGCGACGAATTGACCATCTCGGCCATCTGCACGAAGCCGCGGTCGAGCTTGCCGACCGCATAGGCGATCGCGCCTTCGAGCTTGATCTCGCCCGAGGCCATCGAGCGCGTGCCGAGCTTGTCCTTCAGGCGCACGATCCGGTAATGGTTCTGCGAACCGTCGTCGAGGAAGCGCGGCATCAGGAACAGGCCGACGCCGCGCGTGCCGGGGCCAGCGCCTTCGGGGCGCGCCAGCAGCATCACGACCTTAGCATCGGCGTTCGAGCAGAACCATTTTTCGCCATGGAGGCGCCAATGGTCGCCCTCCTGCACGGCGCGCGTGGTCAGCGTACCGACGTCGGAGCCGCCCTCCTTCTCGGTCATGAACTGGCCGCCCTGGGTCAGCTTGCTCATGTCGGTCTGGGTGAGACCGTCGAGATATTTCGCCTTCAGCGCCTCGCTGCCGAAATTCGCCAAGAGCTTTGCGCAGCCGTCGGTGACGTTGATCGGGCAGCCCATGCCGAATTCGGTCTGGTTGAACAGGAAGGTGAAGGCGTGCTTGGCCACGACGGGATATTTGTCCGGCCATCCCATGATGCCCTTGCGGATCGAAAGCGCGTGGATGCCGAACTCGCCGAAAGCGGCGTTCTCCAGTTCGCGATAGGCCGGGTGATATTCGATCCACTGCACGTCGCGGCCGAACTTGTCGCGCTGGTGCAGCACCGGCGTGTGCCGGTCGGCGAGCCGCGCGCACTCGTCGAGATGGCCACCGGCGAGTTCGCCGAGACGATCGAGATGCGGCTCGATGTGGCGGAACAGCGGGTCCGGCAGATGGATACGCAACAGATCCGTCAGCGCCGGATCGGTGCGATAGAAATTCATGCCTGATGTATCGGGCGCCAGCAGACCGGATGGCGCGGCCGCGACACTTTTTGGCTCACCTGTGACCGGCTTGTGCATGATCGTCCTCTTCGTTCCCGCCCGACGGCAATTCTTATCGCTTGCCGCTTGGGATGATGTCGATCATGCTCCAGTCGCAAAGGCGGATAAAGCCGCAAATTGTCAGGGAGGCATGATCGCGGTGAAGGAGCAATTCGCTCTGCGGAATTATGACCGACCCGGCTGGTTGTCCGCACGGCGGATGCATAGATCAGCGGCTTCCCGTCTCCGAGAGATCACGCCATGGAACATCCGAAATACAAGATCGCCCTCATCGTCGGCGCCGGCGAAGGCCTGAGTGCCTCGCTGGCGCGTCTGCTCTCCGCGCAAGGCATCCGCGTCGCGCTGGCCGCGCGCAAGATCGAGAAATTAGGCGCGCTCTGTCGCGAGACCGGCGCCAAGGCCTATGCCTGCAACGCCACCGAGCCTGAGGAGGTCGAGCGGCTGTTCGGCCTGGTCGAACGCGAGATCGGCACGCCCGACCTCGTCGTCTACAATGCCAGCGGCCGCACGCGCGGGCCGTTCGTCGATCTCGTCCCGGCCGACGTCGCGCAGGCGATCGCGATCAGCGCCTATGGTGGTTTCCTGGTGGCGCAGCAGGCGGCCAAGCGCATGCTGCCGAACAAGCACGGCGCGATCCTGTTCACCGGCGCCTCGGCGAGCGTCAAGGGCTATGCGCAGTCGGCCTCGTTCGCGATGGGCAAGTTCGCGCTGCGCGGGCTGGCGCAGAGCCTGGCGCGCGAGCTCTCGCCGCAGGGCATCCACATCGCCCATTTCGTGATCGACGGCGGCATCCGTAGCGCGGCGCGGGCCGAACCCGCCGATAAGCCGGATTCGATGCTCGATCCCGACGCGATCGCGCAGAGCTATTGGAACGTGCTGCAACAGCCGCGCAGCGCCTGGAGCTGGGAGCTGGAGCTGCGGCCGTGGGTGGAGAAGTTTTGAGGCAATAAAGCAAAAACAACGGTCATTGCGAGCGAAGCGAAGCAATCCAGAGATGTCTCCGCGGAAACGGACTGGATTGCTTCGTCGCTTCGCTCCTCGCAATGACGACAGAAAGGGAGCGACATGTCCACGGAAACCACCATCGATACCGGCACCAACGAACTCCTCTGCGTCATCCGCGACCGCGTCGCGGTGATCACGCTGAACCGGCCGGAGGCGCGCAACGCGCTGTCGGATACCTTGACGCCGGCGCTGCGGACGATGATCCGCACCTGCGGCGAGAGCCCTGAGGTCGGCGCGCTGCTGATCACCGGCGCGGGCGCGGCCTTCTGTGCCGGCGGCAACGTCAAGGGCATGGGCGCGCATCGCGACCCGAAGAAGCTCGAGATGTCGTTTGACGACAAGGTCGCCGACCTCCAGGAGCGGCAGCGGCTGCTCACCGGCGCGCTGGTGTCGGTGCGCAAGCCGACCATCGCCGCCCTGCCCGGCCCCGCGGTCGGCGCCGGGCTCGCCATCGCCATGGCCTGCGACATCCGCATCGCCGCGCAATCGGCCTTCGTCGCCACCGGCTACGCCCGCATCGCGCTCTCCGGCGATTACGGCATCGCCTGGCTGCTGACTCGCCTCGTCGGCACCGCGCGGGCCCGCGAGCTGCTGTTCACCGGCGATCGCGTCGACGCAGCGCGTGCCGAGGCCATCGGCCTCGTCAACCGCGTCGTACCCGACGACAAATTGCAGGCTGAAGCCTTTGCACTGGCCAAGTCGCTCGCCGAAGGCCCGCGTCAGGCGCTGCGCTATATGAAGGACAATCTCGACGAGGCGCTGCTGTTTGATTTCGAGACCGCTCGCGACCACGAAGCCGGACGGCTGATCCGCCTGACCACGACTGCTGATCACAAGGAAGCCGTGCAGGCCTTCATCGAGAAGCGGAAGGCCGTGTTCACGGGGAAGTAGGGGCTACGCAGCCAAGACCATCAGATCATTCCATAGAGTAGGTACCCCATTTTCAGGAGGGCTGAAATGGATTGGTCTGAGGTTGTGCGGAAAGCCGTATTCCTGGCGGAGAAGACTGGGCATGTCACGTTCGATCAACTGAACGAACTGATGCCGTCCACCAGGCTGGAACCGGAAGACATCGAGGCCATACTGACCGCTTTGAGCGACCGGGGTATCTGGATTGCGGAGGAGTAAGGTTCGCTCCTCCGTCCCCGCAATTGGTCCGTAGCCCGGATGGAGCGAAGCGTAATCCGGGGCCGCTGGCGCTCGTGGCACGAATCCCGGATTGCGCTTCGCTCCATCCGGGCTACGCAGCTCATTGCTTGGCTGGCGCCCGAGCAAAATCCACGAACGCCCGGAGCGCGGCCGGCAATTGGCGGCGGCTTGGATAGTACAGGAAGAAACCGGGATAGGCCGGGCACCAATCAGCGAGCACACGAACCAGCTTGCGCTTGGCGAGCAGCGCTTCGACCTGCGCTTCGAACACAAAGGCAAGCCCAGCGCCATCCAGCGCGGCATCGACCATCAGATCCTGGTCGTTCATCGTCAGCGGTCCCGCGACATCGATCGCGAGCTCGATGCCCCCACGCTCGAACTCCCAATGATAGAGCGCGCCTGAGGTGAAGCGATAGCGGATGCAGGGCAGGCCTTTCAGGTCGCGCGGCGTGGCTGGAGGCTTGTGCGTCTTGAAGAACGCCGGCGTGCCGACCACGGCAAAGCGGTGCCGCGGGCCGATCGGCACCGCGATCATGTCGGCGGCAATGGTCTCGCCGAAGCGGACGCCGGCATCGAAGCCGGCCGCAACCATGTCGATCAGGGCGTCGTTGATGACGATCTCGACGCCGACATCGGGGAACGATTTCAGGAAGCGCGTCACGATCGGCAGCAGCACCAACTGCGCGGACTGGCGCGCGGCGGTGAAGCGCAGCGTGCCGGCGGGCTTGCCGCGGAAATTGTTGAGGTCCTCGAGCGCGTCGTCGATGTCGCGAAAGGCCGGCGTGATGCGGGCAAACAGACGCTCGCCGGCCTCGGTGAGCGCGACGCTGCGGGTGGTGCGGTTGACGAGGCGCAGGCCGAGCCGCTCTTCGACATTGCGCAAAGCGTGGGACAGCGCCGATGGCGTGACGCCAAGCTCGGTCGCCGCCGCCCGAAAACTGCGGTGGCGGGCGATGGCGAGGAAGGTCGCGAGGTCGGACGGGTCGATCCGCATTAGTGAATTTTTCTCAGCAGCCTGCGAAAGATATAGCGGATTATCTCAGCTATGGCGAGCCGCTACACCTTGCCGATCGGCTCGGCACATCGCCGGGCCAAAATGGAAAGGGCAACATCATGCGTGTCTGGTTCATCACAGGAGCATCCCGCGGATTTGGCGCTTTGATCGCCGAAGCCGCCTTGAAGGCCGGCGATGCGGTGGTCGCGACCGCGCGCGATCCGTCCACTGTCACCGCGCGCCTCGGCAACCACGAGCGCCTGCTCGCGACCCGGCTCGACGTCACCGGCGAGGCCGAGGCGCATGAGGCGGCGGGCCAGGCTGTGAAGCGCTTCGGCCGCATCGACATCCTGGTCAACAATGCCGGCTACGGCCTGCTCGGCGCGATCGAGGAGGCCAGCGGCGCGGAGACGCAAGAGCTGTTCGGCACGAATGTGTTCGGCCTGCTCGGCGTCACCCGCGCGGTGCTGCCGCATATGCGCCGCCAGCGTTCCGGCCACGTCATCAACATCTCGTCGGTCGGCGGCTACACCGGTTATCCCGGCTGGGGCGTCTATGGCGCGACCAAATTCGCGGTCGAGGGAATCAGCGAAGCGCTGGCCGGCGAAGTCGCGCCACTCGGCATCAAGGTCACCGTGGTCGAGCCGGGCTTCTTCCGCACCGACTTCCTCGACGACACCTCGCTGTCCCGCACCGCGCAGGTGATCGACGACTATCACGAGAGCGTCGGCAAAACCCGCGCTCACGCCGCCGAATTCAACCACGGCCAGCGCGGCGATCCGCGCAAGCTGGCGCAGGCCTTCCTGACGCTGGTCGATGCCAAGAACCCGCCGCTGCGCCTGCCGCTCGGCAGCGACACGGTAGAGCGGATCGAGGCGAAGAACCTCTTCGTTGCACGGGAGCTGGCGGGATGGCGATCGGTCGCGACCTCGACCGACTTCACCAATGACGGCGCGTAAGCGAAGGCAAAAAAAAGCCCGGCTCTGGATGACCAGGCCGGGCTCGCAGTGGTGTCAGGCCGAGGCTGAGGGGCTGTCGGCCTGACGGGAAAGGGCGGCGAGGCGCCAGCTCGCGCAGGGAATATCTTTCGGTGCGACGGCGATCTCCTTGTCGAAGCGCACCAGCTTCCAGTCGTCGGGATGATTGACGAAAGCGAAACCGGATTTGCGGGCGACCGAGATCATGGTCTCGTTGGAGCGCAGCGTGTCGCCGAACATGTGCTCGGCACCAAGGGCTGCCGCGCGGCATTCGAGATTCTTCATCAGCGCGGTGGCGATGCCGTGGCCCTGCCAGCGATCGTCGACCGACAGGCCGAACTCGAGTGTCGAGGTCTCGGCATGGAAGGCGTAGCGCGCTTCGGCGACGATGGTCTCGAAGCCGTCGACCATCTTGGTCGCGACAACGGTGAAGCGCTCGCGCGCGCCGACATCGAGGAACTCGCTCAGCAGGCCCTTCAGCAATTCGCTGATCGCACCGAAGAAGCGGTTGTAGCGGGAGCGGGTCGAGAGCGAGCGGAAATAGTGCTGAAGCTCCTCGGTGTCGCGCGGCTCGACGAAGCGAACGTTGAGCGCCTCGCCCTGCCGGGTGCGCAGCACGTCCGAATATTGCTTCAGATCTTCCAGGCGAAGAGTGCTCATGACACGAGCCCTGCGGAAAGAGGGACCGCCGGCGCCCCTGTGATCAGGCGGCGCCGGCTTGGCGGCCAATCAGGCCCGCCAGAAGGGTTTGTCAGCCTCGTAGGCGATGTCGGTCCAGGACAGGCCGACGTCGTGGAGATCGCGGGCCGTCCAGTGGGTCAGTTCGCGGCGGGTCCGGTAGCGCTCGTGCCAGACGTGCAGCGTCTCGCCGATCTGCTGGATGAGGCCGGGTACATGATGATTTGTCATCGAATTGTGGGTCAAAGTAGACATTTTCAGCTCCTTGAGCTAACTTGACCGCTAATATCTGCTTGCTACCGCGCTGCGACAAACGACAATTTGTACCCCTTCGCATGAAATAACGTCATGCTTCCTGCTGCCAGATGACTGCCAGATTGCCCTCCCTGAACGGATTGCGGGCCTTTGAGGCCGCCGCGCGCCATCTCAGCTTCACGCTGGCCGCGTCCGAGCTGAACGTGACCCAGACCGCGATCAGCCATCAGATCCGGCGGCTCGAGGAGGAACTCGGCATCCGCCTGTTCGTCCGGCAGAACCGCGCGCTGGCGCTGACGCCGGAAGCGCGCGACTATTTGCCGGGCGTCCGCGCCGCCTTCAACGACCTCCGCCTCGCCACCGACCGGCTGCTGCGCAAGGACGACGACAAGGTGCTGACCGTCTCGACGCTGGCATCGCTCGCCGCGAAATGGCTGCTGCCGCGGCTGACCGATTTCCAGGAGCAGCACCCCGGCATCGACGTCCGCATCACCACCTCGACCAGCCTCGTCGATTTCCAGCGCGACAATGTCGATGCCGCGATTCGCTATGGCCGCGGTCAATGGCCGGGCCTGCGCGCCGACTGGCTGATGGCGGACGAGCTGTTTCCGGTGTGCAGTCCGTCGCTGCTGCGCGGCGACAAGCCGCTGCGCCAGCCCGAGGATCTCAAGGGCTATCCGCTGCTGCACACCTCCAATGCCAACAGCGATGACTGGCGGCTGTGGCTGACGGCGGCCGGCCTTCCGGGCGATATCGCCAGGCAGCCCGGCATCACTTTCGACATGATCTTCATGACCATCCAGGCCGCAATCGACGGCATCGGCGTGGCGATGGGGCGAACCTCCTACGTCCAGGACGACATCGCCAAGGGCCGGCTCGTGGTGCCCTTCAAGATCGCGCTGCCGGCCGATGCCGGTTTCTACCTGGTCGCGCCGGAGGGCCGCCGCGAGGCGCCGAAGCTGGCGGCGTTCCGCGAGTGGATGATCGCCGCAACGCAGAATAAAGTCTGAAAAATCATCAGCTTCCGCGGTGAAATCGATTGACTCGCAACGCCCCGCGCGAGAGGGGTAGGACAGATTGTCGCAGCAGGCAATCTGCTGCCTTTCCGTGAAATGAGTTCCGGTCCGGCCGCCTTCCAGGGGAGTAACGTCATGGCTGGACCAGCAACCAATCCGCCCGAGATCAAGTCGCGCATCGGCGCAATCCTGCGCGCCACCTCCGGCAATTTTCTCGAACAGTTCGATTTCTTCCTGTTCGGCTTCTATGCCGCCGCGATCGGCAAGGCGTTCTTCCCCTCCACCAACGAGACGGCGTCGCTGCTCAACACTTTCGGCGTGTTCTGGCTCGGCGCCCTGATGCGCCCCGTCGGTGCGATCGTGCTCGGCGCCTACATCGACCGCATCGGCCGCCGCCAGGGCCTGATCGTCACGCTCGGCATCATGGCCATCGGCACCGTCGTGATCGCGTTCTGCCCGAGCTATGCGACCATCGGTATCGCCGCGCCCGTCATCGTGCTGATCGGCCGCCTGCTGCAGGGCTTCTCCGCCGGAGTCGAACTCGGCGGCGTCTCGGTCTATCTCGCGGAAATCTCCACGCCCGGCAATCGCGGCTTCTACACCTCGTTCCAGTCGTCGAGTCAGCAGGTCGCGATCTTCGTGGCCTCGATCCTCGGCTTCATCCTGTCCGAGGTGATGCCGGCCGACACCGTTGCCGCCTGGGGCTGGCGCATTCCCTTCTTCGTCGGCTGCCTGATCATTCCCCTGATCTTCTTCCTGCGGCGGACGCTCGAGGAGACACCGGCCTTCCTCGCCATGAAGAAGCATCCGACCGCGAGCGAGGTGTTCGCCTCCGCGTTCGCCAATTGGCGCATCGTGATCCTCGGCATGATGATCGCGGTCCTGACAACGACGACGTTCTACTTCGTCACCGTGTACACGCCGACCTTCGGCAAGACGGTGCTGAAGCTCTCGACGCAGGACGCGCTGCTCGTGACGCTGCTCGTCGCCGTCACCAACTTCTTCTGGAATCCGGTCGGCGGCGCGCTGTCCGACCGCATCGGCCGCAAGCCGGTACTGCTTGCTATCGCTGGCCTTGCGCTCCTCACCGCCTATCCGGCGCTGTCCTGGCTGGTGGCCGCGCCGACCTTCGGCAAGCTGCTCGCCGTCGAGATGATGTTCTCGTTCTATTTCGGCATGTACAGCGGCACCATGCTCGGTGCGCTGGTCGAGATCGTGCCCGCGCATGTGCGGACCACCTGCTTCTCGCTCGCCTTCGCGCTCGCCGCCGCGCTGTTCGGCACGTTCACGCCGTTCGCCTCGACCTTGCTGATCGACTACACCGGCAACAAGGCCGCACCCGGTCTTTGGCTGATGTTCGCGGCAGCGCTCGGCATCATCGCCGCGCTGGTCGTGTATCGCGGCGGCGGCAAGGCGGTGCCGACTTATGATCCGGTGGTGGAGCCGGTCGCGGGGCATTGATTGTCATTCCGGGGCGCTCTCGTTCTTCACCTCTCCCCGCCTGCGGGGAGAGGTCGGAAGTCAAGCGCAGCTTGAATTCCAGGTGAGGGGGTACAGGTCTAGCGGTCATCTCACGTGTGGAGAGAGGCCCCTCACCCCAACCCTCTCCCCGTAAGAACGGGGCGAGGGAGCAGACTTCCGGCGGAGCTACAGCTCCACCACCACGTAGTCGCTCTCGACCTTCACCGGGATGGTCTCGGCGACATACGGGCCCTTCACCACACTCGCACCCGGCTCGACATGCGCCGGATAGGCCTTCACGCGGAAGCGGCGGGGGTCGCAATAGGACTGGCCGGTGCGGATGTCGAACTCCCAACCGTGCCAGGGGCAGCGGATGATCTCGCCGAGCTTGGTGTATTCGATCTCGCCGGGATCCTTTGATTGCGCGAGCCCGATCAGCGGACCCTCGCACAGCGCCGCGCCCTGATGCGGGCAGCGGTTCATCAGGCCGAAATACTCGCCCTTGATGTTGAAGACCGCGATCGGCCGTCCGTCGATCTCCAGAAATTTTCGCGTGCCCGGCGGAAGCTCATCCACCGCCGCAATCACGTGCCGCGCCATGCTTATGTCTTCCGCATGATCTGATCGGAAAACCGTTTCACACTTTTCCGGATCATGCGGCTATCCCATAGAGCTTGCGCGCATTGCCGAGATAGAACGCTTCGCGGTTGGCGTCGCTGACGCCCGCCGGCAGCACGCGCGACGGCTCGTCATAGTCCCAATGCGGATAGTCGGTCGCGAACAGCAATCGGTCCCAGCCGATCCATTTGATGACGTCGAACAGATCCTCGCGCCGCTCCGGGTCCTCCATCGGCTGCGTGGTCCACCACACCTGCTCGCGGATATATTCCGACGGCGGCCGCTTCACATGCGGCACTTCGCTGCGCAGCCGGTGCCAGACCTTGTCGAGCCGCCAGGCGAGCGACGGGGCCCAGCCGAAGCCGGCCTCGATCATCACCATCTTCAGCTTCGGAAAGCGCTCGAACACGCCTTCCAAGACAAGGCTCGCCAACGCCGATTGCTGGCACTGCGAGTGGCCCACCATCTCCTCGATGTAATAGGAAGGCCAGCCGGACGGCGTGATCGGATTGCCGCCGAAGCCGAAGGCGTGCACGCCGACGGGAAGCCCCGCCTCTTCCGCGGCCTGATAGATCGGCCAGTAACGGCGCTGGCCGAGCGGCTCGACGTTGCGGCTGAGCAGGAGGACCTGCACGAAATTCTTGTCGCCGGCGCGCTCGCGGATTTCGGCGGCGGCCGACAGGCCATCCTCATTGCCGACGACAATGGACGCCTTCAGGCGCTTGTCCTTGCTGGTCCATTTGTCGATCTGCCAGTCGTTGATCGCCGAGCATAGCGCCGCCGAGAGCTCGTGATTGCGGATGCCCTGCCCGGTGTTGAGCGGATTGAGCACGCCGAGTTCCACGTTGTTGGGATCGAGCAGCTGCTTCTGCATGAAGGACAACGAAGAGCCCTGCGGCCCGCCTTCCGGTGGATAGGCGTCGCGGCGCGATGCGTTGGGCTGGGCCTTCGGATAGGGCGGGCCTTCCATCATGCCCTGATAGGCATGGACGCCGTAGACTTCGAGATGATGCTGCCAGCGCTTGGCCAGATAAGGATAAAGCTCGGTGCGGGTGGCGCGTGCCGGATGGATGTCGCAGTCCGCGATTGCGGTTTTGACGGTCAGTGGGGAAGCGGCTTCGGTGCTCTCGCGGAATTGGACATTCATCGCCTTGCCTCCTTTGGCAGCGGGCTAAGTCAGGCGGGGATAGGTCGCATGCGGATTTTCGATCATGATCTTGCGCACGAGATCGGGGGTGAGGCCCTCGGGCAGCGCGTCCTGGCCGTCGAATTGCCAGTGCGGATAGTCCGTGGAGAATAGAACCAATTGGTCGGACTGCATATGATCAAACAGGCGAATTAATGTCTCAGGTTCCGGCGGCGCATCAAATGGCTGTAAAGAGAACCGGATGTTGCTGCGCACAATGTCGAGCGGCGCGCGATCGACCCATGGCGTCTCCATTCGCACCCCGCGCCAGAACTTGTGCAGGCGCCAGAGAAAAGGGGAGATCCAGGAGACGCCGGATTCGAGCATGACCATTTTCAGCCGCGGATATTTGGCGAACACGCCCTCGACGATCAGACTTGTGAGCTGAGTCTGGAACGCCTGGGCCTGACCGACATAATCCTCGATGTGATAGGAACCCCAGCCCACGGCAGTCGGCGGATTGTGATAGGCGGAACCGGCGTGAATTCCGACGGGCAGCTGGAGCCGTTCCGCTGCCTCGTAGATCGGCCACAGCGCGCGCTTGCCGAGCGGCGTGTCGCCCATGACCAACATCAGTACCTGTACGAAGCGGCGGTCCTGCGCGCAGCGCTCGATCTCGGCGACGGCTTTCTCGACACTTTGCGTGGGGATCACGATCGAACCACGCAGCCGTGAATCGCGATCGAGCCATTCCTTCACCAGCCACTCGTTCAACGCGCGGCAGAAGGCGGCCTGCAAATCTTCCGAAAACACCATCTGCACGCCGTAGAGTGGATTGCAGATGGCGTGCGTGAGCTGCAAGGGATCGAGCAGATGGCGCTGCATGTCCTCCAGGCTTGCGCCGGGCTTGCCGGTTTCCGGCCGCCAATCGGGACGCGCCACGATCGGCGAGTTCTGCGGATAGGATTGCGAGACAAGGTCGACCATGCCGCGCGTCGTCACCTGATCGCGCCAATAGTCGTTGAGATACGGCAGCAGGCTGGTCAGATGCGGCACGGCCGGATGCACGTCGCAATCCACCCCGCCGGCGATCAGGGACGCCATCACGTCTCCTTCACGTTTCCTCGTCACGCTTTGTCTTCCACCATTCAAGCAGGCCTGCCCGTCGCCCGCAACTCGGCCAAAGCCGCTGTCATATGCTAGGAAGGCACAGCTCCGTTGCGAGGACTGAGAGGTTAAAGGGATGAAAGAGCTCGTCGGCATTGCGGAACAGGTCGCGGCCCGATTAATCGCGCGCAAACAGACCATTGCAGTGGCTGAATCCTCGACCGGCGGCCTGATCTCGGCCAGCCTGCTCGCGGTACCCGGCGCCTCCGCCTATTTCCTCGGCGGCGCGGTGGTCTACACCCGCGATGCCAGGCGCGTGCTGATGGATATTTCGGACGAAGGAATGAAGGGCTTTCGCTCCTCGTCGGAGCCTTATGCAAAGCTGCTGGCCGAACAGATGCGCAGCCGCTTCGGCTGCGACTGGAGCCTGTCCGAAACCGGCGCCGCCGGCCCCACCGGCAACCGCTACGGCGACGCCGCCGGGCACAGTTGCATGGCCGTCGCCGGCCCCGCGGCGGAGGTGATCACGCTGGAGATGGGCAACAACGACCGGTTCGCGAACATGCAAATGTTTGCTGCCGCGGCGCTGAAGCTGTTGCTGCGGAAGCTGGAGGGGTGAACGCCCTCACATGGGAACCGCCCGCGCTCCCGATCTCTTGCCGGACCGACCGTCGTGCAGGCGCATGAGCGAGCGCGTCACCGCCCAGGCGCGATAGGAGCAATGATGCGACTTCCAGCGTTCGTCTTCGCGACCCTGCTCGTCCTTGGGATAACGACGGCGCAAGCCGCCGGGGTCAGAAACTTCGACATCCCTGCCGGTCCGGCGGGACCGGCAATCCGATTGCTGGTCTGGACTCCGTGTGCAGAGCCACCTCGCGAGATGGATGCGCGTGGCGCCACCTTCTTCGCCGTGCCCGCATGTCCGGTCACCGGAGAAAAGCTTCCACTCATCGTGATGTCGCACGGCCGCCGAGGATGGTTCGGCGGTCACCATGACACCGCCGCGGCTTTGGCCGATGCCGGGTTCGTCGTGGCGGCGCTCAATCATCCCGGCGACACCATGCGCGACACCAGCCGCACCGACAGTCTTTCGGTTCTCGTCGAGCGCCCCACGGACATGAGCCGGCTCATCGACTACATGCTGGAGGGGTGGCCGGACGCATCCCGCATCGATCCTCAGCGCATCGGGTTCTACGGGTTTTCGTTTGGCGGTTACACCGGCCTCGTCGTCATCGGCGGCAATCCCGATCTGCGCAAGGGATTGCCGAATTGCGAGACGTCCAGCCTGAAGGCGTGCAAGCAACTCGAAAGCGGCGAGCTTCCTGATCAGCCGACGACCCATGATAAGCGCGTCAAGGCCGCGGTCATCATCGATCCCTATCCGGTGTTCGTCTTCCCGGAGGAGAATCTGAAAGCGATAACAGTGCCGGTTCAATTGTGGAGTTCTGACCCCGCGCAGAATGCCGATGGTCTCTCCGGATGCTGTGCGGCAGCGATCAATCAAAGGCTTCCGATCAAGCCGGACTACCATTTCGTGGACAATGCCCGGCATTTTTCCTTCCTCGCGACCTGCACCCCAAAGGACGCCCGGGAGGCCCCCGCCGTCTGCACCGATGCGCCGGATTTCGATCGCGTCGATTTCCACCGACGGCTTCACGCAGATGTCGTTGCGTTCTTTCGCAAGCATTTCGCCGAAAGCGCCAAGCCGTGACGCGGCCCTTGGCCCGGCGCCGCGCCGGCCTAAGAGCAGGACAAGCCGTTGCCGGGCTCGCGGCAGAGCTTCGCGCGAACCTCTACGATATCGATATAGTAGTTCCCGGCTCTCCGCTTGCGCGAGGCGGAGGCCGAGTCGGCACTGTCCATTGAAAGCAGATTGAGCTGCTTCTTGGTCGCCGCGCTGCACATCAGAGCAGCGTTGCCGCCGAGGTATCTCGACTGGGCGCCAAGCTCCTGCCGGGTGAGCTCCGCGAATGGCCCCAGACGCAATTGCGTTTCGACCGCGGCGATTTCAGCGTCGCTCGTCTGCGTCCGGGCAACACCCTTCATCCTGCGTTCGAAGCCGTTTGCGATCGCCGCCCCATGTGCCGCACCAAGATCCGCAACCTCTTGCGCTGCGTCCGTAAACTCACCGCGCTGGGAACCGGCCAGCAGATAGGACTTGCAAGCCAACGGGTTATTCGCGAGCTTCAGGAGGGTCGCCAGCTCCGCCCGGTCCAGGGCATTGATGTGCTCGTCGTCGGCATAGACTTCCATCTCGCTCGCCAGGATCATGTTGAGTGCACCATTGGCGGCGGGCCATCCGCCCTCGTTGAAGGCCTCTTCGGTCTCCCGAAGGAAGACCGCCCTGAGCGCGGGATCGCTGCGGGCAATCGACGCGGCCAAAGGGAAGCGCGCGATGTTCTGATCGAAATCGCGTGCAAACGCGCTCGGCCCGACGAGGTTCGCATAGGCCAGGTTTCCCGCCAGCAGGGCGACGACGACGAGCAGCAGGACTGATCTTCTGGTCATGTGAGAGTTTTGGTGTGGGTTACCGCGAGAGATCATCTCACGCCGGGTCGCCGCCATCCATTGCAACTACAGGCTGCCCTTAATGAATCCTTTCGCAGCCATGGCGAGTTGCGCGCATGCCCTGCTATCTTGCCAGATGCCGCATGAAGATCCGCACCACATATCCCTGGACCCGCGGCGCCTCGTCATAGATATCCGACGCGAGCCGCTCGATGGTCTCACGCAGGGATAGGAACTGCGCCTGGCGCGCGCTGCTCTCGGTGCCCTGCATGCCCGCGAGCTCGTCCATCGCGGCATCGCTGATCTGGCAATGCACGACCTCATCGTCACGCATCATCGTGAAGCGAAAGGCCAACCGTTCGAGGTCGTGGCCGATGATCCTGTCGCGCGACAGCGGCATCCAATTGTCCCGTTCGCGCCCCCGAACGGGACAATGCTGAAAATCTGGCGCTTTGTCACCATCCGCGCCAGGAGGCATCGCTGTCATGCGATGTTCATCAACAGCGAGCTTCCGTCGGTCGGCCCGGCTCCAACTCAATAGGTGAGCGCCGTGCCGGTCGGCTTGTCGAGTGCCGCGGCCAGCGATCGATACTCCTCACAATCCGTCCCGCAGATGGCAGCGATCCGGCTGAGATGATAGAGCGCCTGCTCGCGGTTACCCCGCTCGAGCTGCCACAATCCGTAATACTGCCACGTCAATACGTGGTTCGGATCTGCCTTCAACGCGCGCTCGTACCAGACCTGCGACTGCTCGTAGTCGCCGAGCTTGCGGTAGGAATAGCCGATGAGGTTGGCGACGTTCGGATGGTCGTCATGGCCGAGCGATTTCAATTGCTCGATCGCGGTCGCATAGTCGTTGCGCTCGTAGATGGTGTCATAAGCCACGCGGTAGCCGGCCGCGAAGGCAGGATCGCCGATACTGGACTGGTTGTTCGGCTTCCTGCCTTTGTGTGTTGCCTTGGTGCCCCAGCGCTTCGGGTAGACTGGCTGCGGCTGCGCCCTCTGATCCGCATAGGCTCCGGCATAGGGATCAGTGGAGCTGATGCCGCCCCCGCCGCCGCCACCACCTCCGCCGGCGGCAAAGGCCGGCGAGCTCAACAGCACTGCCGCAAATGTACCGAGCGTGACGAGCCTGATCATCGCTGTGATCATGTCTGCCTCCTGTCCTGTTCAAGCGGCCCCGGACGACGTGATAACCCTGCATCGGCAGCGATATTCCGGGACGCTACGCTCACAGAGACGTTAGTGTTCGTACGACAGTCCCGTTGTCCTTTACTGGAACGCGACCTCGGCGAAGCTTCGCAGCTTTCGCGAATGCAGTCGCTCCGATTCCTGCTGCTTGAGCCGCTCCAGCGCCTTCAGGCCGATCTCGAGATGCTGGCCGACGCGGCGGCGGTAGAATTCGCTGGCCATGCCTGCGAGCTTGATCTCGCCATGCAGCGGCTTGTCGGAGACGCACAGCAGCGTGCCGTAGGGGACGCGGAAGCGGTAGCCGTTGGCGGCGATCGCGGCCGATTCCATGTCGAGCGCGACCGCGCGCGACTGCGACATGCGGCGGATCACCTCGGGCCCCGAGATCTCCCAGTTGCGGTTGTCGACGCTCGCGACGGTGCCCGTGCGCATCAGGCGCTTCAGCTCGAAACCTTCGAGGCCGGTGACGTCCTCGACCGCCTGTTCGAGCGCGACCTGCATCTCGGCCAGTGCCGGGATCGGCACCCAGAGCGGCAGCTCGCGGTCGAGCACGTGGTCCTCGCGCACATAGCCGTGGGCGAGCACGTAGTCGCCGAGCCGCTGCGTGTTGCGCAGGCCTGCGCAATGGCCGAGCATCAGCCAGGCATGCGGGCGCAGCACTGCGACGTGGTCGGTGACGTTGCGCGCGTTCGACGGGCCGGTGCCGATGTTGATCAGGGTGATGCCGCGATAGCCAGGCGCGACCAGATGGAAAGCCGGCATCTGCGGCGCGCGGGCAGGCGCCACCCCGCTGGTTGCGCCGCCGCTGCCCGTGATCACATTGCCGGGCGCGACGAAGGCTTCGAGGCCGGCTTCGCCGGACTGCAGCCGCTGCTGGGAGAGCTGCGCGAAGGCATCGACGTAGAACTGGTAGTTGGTGAAGATCACGAAATTCTGGAAATGCTCAGGATCGGTGCCGGTGTAGTGATAGAGCCGCCGCAGCGAATAATCGACACGGGCAGCGCGAAACAATGACAGCGGCTCGGGCGCGCCCGGCTGAAGCTCGAACGTGCCGTCGGCGATCGAATCGTCCATGGTGGCGAGGTCGGGCACGTCGAACGCATCGCGCAGCGATCGCGTCACAAGGGACTTCTCGCTGGTGGTGATGGCGGCTTCGATGTTGATGTCGCGGCGATAGGCGAAGTGGATCGGGATCGGCTCGGCGGATTCGCCGATCTCGACGGGAACGCCGTGGTTCTGGATCAACAGCCCGATCTGCTCGGTGAGATAGGCGCGGAACAGATCCGGCCGCGTGACGCTGGTCTCGTGCACGCCGGGCCCGGCGACGAAGCCGTAGGCAAGTCGCGAGTCCAGCCGCGCATACGTCGCGGTGGTGACGCGGACGAAGGGATAATAGGCCCGCACCCGCGTCGTGATCGCCTCGCCGTTGACGTAGGCCTCGAACCGGTCGCGCAGGAATTTCGTATTTCGCTCGTAGATTTCCTCGAGGCGGGCGACGGCGAGGGCGGCGTCGGTGAAGGATTTGGTGGCGATGGAGGGTGGGGACTGCATTGTTCGACCGCCGGGTTGCTGGGCTTGAGTCGAACTATAGCAAAGAACGATGGCAATCGTCAGCGAAGGGCGGCTTGCGGACCACACGCTCCGCCGTCATGCCCCGGCTTGCCGCCTTCGCTGAAGCTTCGGCGTGCCGAGCGCTCGTGTGGGCCTCGGCGTAGCCTTGGCGGAGCCGGGACCGGGGCATCCAGTACGCCGCGGCGTCCCGGTTCAAACACAGCCACCTCTGGAATACTGGATCGCCCGGTCAAGCCGGGCGATGACAGTGAGTATGCGGCGCGCTCCGGGATGACGCGCTTTCGCGCGTCACTTCTCGCGGAAGGCCCGCATCAGCTGGTCGTGCAGCGGCTTCATCAGATAGGACAGCATGGTGCGGTCGCCGGTCTGGACGAAGGCTTCCGCCGGCATGCCGGGGATCAGCTTGGAGTCGCCGAGCTTGGCGACCTCTTCCGGGGACATCGACACGCGGATGGTATAGTAGCTCTGGCCGGTGCGCTGGTCGGTAGTGACGTCGGGTGAAACGCGGCTGACGACGCCGTTGAGCTCGGGCGTGGTGCGCTGGTTGAACGCGGACAGGCGCAACAGCGTCTTCTGGCCGATCTGGAGCTTGTCGATGTCGACAGGATTGACCTTGGCCTCGACCTGCAGATCGTCCGCCTGCGGCACGATCAGCATGAGCGCATCGCCGGCGGTGACGACGCCGCCGACGGTATGCACCGTCGATTGCAGCACCATGCCGTCCTGCGGCGCACGGATATCGACGCGGCGGAGCTGGTCTTCGGCGGCGACCTTGCGCTCGATCATTTCGCCGATCTTGTCGTTGGTCTCGCGCAGGTCCTTGGAGACCTCGCTCACCATGTCCTTGTCGACCTGGATGATCTGAAGCTCGGTCTCGGTGATCTTGCCCTTGGCCTGCGCGCGCGATGCGATGTATTGCGCACGCTCGCCGTTGAGGCGGGCGCTGTCGCGCTCGAGCGTGGTCAGGCGCGAGATCTGCACCAGGTGCTTCTCGTAGAGATCGCGCACGCCGGTGAGCTCCTGCTGCACCAGGGCGATTTCCCTGTCCTTGGCCTTCTCCTGCGCGGAGAGGCCCTCGATCTCCTCGTTGAGCTGCTGGATGCGCTCGCGGAGCTGCGCCTTCTGGCCGGCGCGGCCGTTGACGCGGACGTCGAACAGCTTGGTTTCGGCAGAGAGCAGCGTCTTGACGTCGGACTCGTTGGTGCGATCGAGCAGCGGTTGGGGAAACTCGATCTTGTCGAGCGCGCGCTGCTCGGCCTGGAGCCGCGACGCGCGCGCCAGCGCGGCGTCGAGATTCTTGGTGACGATGGCGAGGTTCGCCTTGGTGACGGTGTCGTCGAGCCGCACCACGATATCGCCGGCCTTGACCACGTCGCCGTCGCGGGCGCGCAGCTCGCCGACCACGCCGCCGGTCGGATGCTGCACCTTCTTGACGTTGGATTCGACCACGACCTGGCCCGGTGCGATCAGGGCCCCCGAGATCTGCACCGTCGAGGCCCAGCCGCCGAGGCCGACGACGAGGGCCGCCACGATGGCCAGCCCGAGCATCAGGTGAAACCTGATGGAATCCCGCACGGTCCTCTTCGCGGCGGGCTTTCCGCCGCCGATAGCCATCGTGCTCATGACTTGGGCACTCCGCCTTCGCTGACGATCTTGATCGGTGCCGGCGGCGTCACGCGCGGCTGAAGCACCTGGGCAAGCACCTGCTCCTTCGGCCCGAACGCCTGCATACGGCCGTCGCGCAGCACCAGGATCTGGTCGACCGCCTCGACGCCGATCGGGCGATGCGCCACCACGATGACGATGGCGCCGCGCTCGCGCGCGCTGCGGATCGCACGGGTCAGCGCCTCGTCGCCTTCGGTGTCGAGATTGGAATTGGGCTCGTCGAGCACGATCAGGAACGGGCTGCCGTAGAGCGCACGCGCCAGCGCCACACGCTGCGCCTGGCCCGCGGAGAGCGCGGTGCCCTGCTCGCCGACCTGGGTGTTGTAGCCCTCGCGCATCTTGATGATCATCTCGTGCACGCCGGCTTCTTTCGCGGCGGAAATGATGCCGTCAGAGGTGGCCTCGGGATCGAAACGGCTGATGTTCTGCGCGATGGTGCCGCCGAACAATTCGACGTCCTGCGGCAGATAGCCGATGTGGCGGCCGAGCATGTCGGAGGCCCACTGGTCGAGCGCAGCGCCGTCGAGCCTCACCTTGCCCCGGACCGGATGCCAGACGCCGACCAGCGCGCGGATCAGCGACGATTTGCCGGAGCCGCTCGGCCCGATCACGCCGAGGCCATTGCCGGCGGTGAGCGCGAAGCTGACGTCCTGCACGATGAGGCGCTGATCGCCCGGCGGCACCATGGCGATGCCCTCGACCGACAGACGACTGGTGGGCGCCTGCAACTGGGTCGGCATCGTCTGCGGCGGCATCTGCTCCAGCAGGCGCGTGAGGCGCTGCCAGCTCTGACGTGCCGCGACAAAGGATTTCCAGTGCGCGATGGCGAGATCGACCGGCGCGAGGGCGCGGGCGGAGAGGATCGAGCCGGCGATGATGATGCCGGCGGTCGCTTCCTGGTGGATGACGAGATAGGCGCCGACCGCGAGCACGGCCGATTGCAGCATCATGCGCAGCACTTTTGCGACCGCACCGAGACCGCCGGCGACGTCGCTCGCACGCTGATTGCCGTCGAGGTATTTTTCGTTGGCCTCGCTCCAGCGCTGGTTCATCCGGCCGGTCATGCCCATCGAGACCATGACTTCGGCGTTGCGCCGGCTGGAGGCGGCGAGATCGTTGCGCTGGGCGGCGAGGCCCATCGCGTCCTTCGCCGGCTGGCGGGACAGGAACTCGGTGACCAGCGTCAGCCCGACCAGGATGATGGCGCCGACCAAAGCGGTGAGGCCGATCATAACGTGGAAGGCGAAGCAGATGGCGAGATAGAGCGGCAGCCAGGGCAGGTCGAAGAACGCGCTCGGGCCCATGCCGCCGAGGAAGGAGCGGACATTGTCGAGGTCGCGCAGTGGCTGCAGGCCCTCGTTGCGGCTGCCGACCAGGAGCGGCAGACGCACGACGGTGTCGAACACGCGCTTGTTGAGGGCTTCATCGAGCGCCGTACCGATCCGCCCCAGGATCCGGTTCCGGATCATGTCGAGCATGCCCTGCGCCATATAGAGGAAGCTGGCGATGATGATCAGGCCGACGAGAGTCGGAACGCTCCGGCTCGGCAGAACCCGGTCGTAGACCTCCAGCATGAAGATCGACCCGGTCAGATAGAGCAGGTTGATCATGCAGCTCATCAAGCCGACGCCGACGAACGCCGTGCGACAAGCACGCAGGGCGTCACCGAGCTCTGAACGGCGGACGCCGGGTACGGCTGCCATCAGTCTGATCTCTTTCGGGTAAGGGGCAACGCCCCTGATTTCCTAGGTCGTTCAGGGGTACGCGACCCGGATTAACATCGTATTCCCCCGCGACGAACGCGGTCGAATTAATCCAGGTCCCTGATAGGCCACCTCTACCCCTGACGGCCTCGCACGCAAGTCCGGTATTTCACAGTCTTTGCGGCTTTTTATAGCAGACATCGCGGTCTCTCCCCAGCGGGGGAGAGGCGAAAAGTGTCGGCTCACCGAGCCAATGTGACGCTAGAGCCGGCCGCCGCCGCGCACCAGCCGCACCACCAGGAGCAGGATGATGGCGCCGATGGCGGATTAGATGATCTCGGACACGAGCCCGGTGCCGAGATGGATGCCGAGCTTCGGGAACAGGAAGCTTGCGACAAACGCGCCGGCGATGCCGATCACGATGTCGCCAATGATGCCGAACCCGGCGCCCCGCACGATCTTTCCGGCCAGCCAGCCGGCGATCAGGCCGACAAACAGGATGACGAGCAGGCCTTCGTTCGAAATGTACATAAGTGAGGTCCCTCTCCTAGGAATGCCCGGCATGGAACGGGAACCGGGATGAACGGGGTCTGAATGCTGTTCCCCGCGACCCGGTTGCGGCTGCGGAAACAAAAATGTCGAAAACAACCCCATGCACAGTAGGGGTGCAGTTGGCTGGCGGTGCGAGGTGAACTGTGACAAGTCGGTGTTGTCGTAGAGGGATTCTGAAGACGTGCGCGGGGCTCTTCACCTCTCCCCGCCTGCGGGGAGAGATCGGATCGCCCTTGCGATCCGGGTGAGGGGGTGCAGGTCCCTCGACAATCTCATCCGCGGAGAGAGGCCCCTCACCCCGGCCCTCTCCCCGCAAGAGCGGAGCGAGGGAGCCCGCCGGTTACGTCGCCACCACCGGCTCGGCCAGCACGCATCTCGCCGCCCTACCCGGTCCGACCTCGACATTCGCAGGCAATTGCTCCAGACACCGCGGCTGGGCGACCGTGCAACGGGGGGCGAAGGAGCAGTTGTTCGGCTTTTCGGCCAGCGATGGCGGGGTGCCGGGGATGGTCTCCAGCCGGGCGCCGCGCTTGGCGCCGTGGATGGTGGAGGCGAGCAGGCCCTTGGCGTAGGGGTGCACCGGCGTGCGGACGATGTCGCGGAGCGTGCCCTGCTCCACGATCTGGCCGGCATACATCACCGCGACCCGGTCGCAGATCTCGATCGCAACACCGATGTCGTGGGTGACGAAGATGACGGACATGCCGAACTCGCGCTGAAGCTCGCGCAGCAGCAGCAGAATCTGGATCTGCACGGTGGCATCGAGCGCGGTGGTCGGCTCATCCGCCAGCAAGATCTTCGGACGGCAGGCGAGCGCAAGCGCAATCATCGCGCGCTGGCGCATGCCGCCGGACATCTCGTGCGGATAGGCATCGAGTCTGCGCTTTGCGGAGGGAATTCGCACGACCTCGAGCATTTCGAGCGCCCTCGCCCGCCCTTCCGCAAAGCTCTTGCCTTCGTGGCGCACGACGCTTTCGGCGATCTGCGCGCCGATGGTGTAGACCGGATCGAGCGCGAGCGCGGGCTCCTGGAAGATCATCGACACGGTCTGGCCACGGAACGACGACAGCTCCTCGTCGTTCATGGCGAGCACGTCGCGGCCCATGACGTTGACCTTGCCCGTGATCTGCGTGCGCTTCTTCGGCAGGAGCCGCATCAGCGCACGCAGGGTCACGCTCTTGCCGGAACCGGACTCGCCGAGCAGGCCCAGCACCTCGCCGTCACCGAGCGAGAGACTGAGATCGTTCACGGCATAGACCGTGCGCTCCCCGGTGAAGCGGATGTTGAGGCCTGAGATCTCGACGAGCTTTGTCATGACGGCAGTTTCGGCAACCTATCGTGATAGTCGGTGACGCGCTGGAAGGCGGCGCCGATGGTGAGCAAGGTCGCTTCATCGAAGGAGCGGCCGATCAGCTGCATGCCAACCGGCAGGCCGCTTTTGGCGAAGCCGGAGGGAATGGTGAGCGACGGCAGGCCGAGAAAATTCACCGGGCGGGTGAACAGCGTCAGCCGCTGCACCATCGCCGGCGCGTTCGGGCCGCCACCGACGTCGCTCTCCTCGATCGTTGGCGCCGGCACGGGCGATGCCGGCGCGATGACCGCATCGACACCAGCGGTGGCCGCATTGTGAGCGGCGAGCGCCGGACCGCGCCAGCGCATCGCCTCCAGATAAGTGATGGCGGGAACGGCGAGACCGTTCTGAAGCCGCATCAGCACCTGCGGGCCATAGTCCTGCGGACGCTCGATCATCCAGCGCTTGTGGAAGGCGGCCGCTTCGGCCGCGAGCACGAGCTGGCTTGCCGCAGACAATTGCCGCTGGTCCGGCAACTCGACCGTGACGATGTCGGCGCCCTCGCGCTCGAGCACCGCGATGGTCTCGTCCAGCACGCGCGCGACCTCGCCGTCGAGATCATCGACATAGAAGGACGCGGGCACGCCGATTTTCAAGCCCTTGAGCGACCCCTTGGTGGCGCCGACATAGTCGGACAGCGGCTCGTGGCTGCAGGTCGAATCCGCGGGATCGGGACCGGCCATCAGCGCCAGCAGCAGCGCGCAATCCTCGGCGGTGCGGGCGAGCGGACCGACCGTGTCGAGCGATTGCGACAGCGGCATCGCGCCGGCGCGGCTGACGCGGCCGACGGTGGTCTTCAGCCCGGTGACGCCGCAGAAATGCGCGGGCATGCGGATCGAACCACCGGTGTCCGAGCCGAGCGCCGCGAACGTCAGGCGCGCCGCGACCGACGAGCCGGAGCCGGAGGACGAGCCGCCGGTGATGTGCGCGACGTTCCAGGGATTGCGCACAGGGCCGTAATGGGCGTTGTGCCCCGTCGGTCCATGGGCGAATTCGGCCAGATGCAGCGTGCCGAGGCGGACCTGCCCGGCATCCTTCAGCCGCTGCAAGGCAGTCGACGTGACTGTCGGTACGAAATCGCGGCGGATCAGCGAGCCGCAGGTCGAGACGTGGCCTGCGTCGTAATACATGTCCTTGTGCGCGAGCGGCACGCCATGCAGCGGACCGCGGACATTGCCCTTGGCGAGCTCGGCATCGGCGGCATCGGCCGCCTTCAACGCGGACTCGGCTTCAACCGACATGAAGGCGTTCAGATGCGGCTGCCACTGCGCGATGCGGTGCAGCAGCGCGCGCGTCACCTCATGCGAGGACACCTGCTTCATCGCGATCGCACGCGCGACCTCGGTGAGCGTCATCAATGCAGGCTCACGGCTCATTTCGACACCTTCTGCGTCTGCGCGATCGGATAGAGCGCGGGCTCGAGATCGAATGGCAGCGTGCCGGCGATGGCCGCAAAGCCTTCGAAGGCCGGCCCGATCGAATTGGAGATGCGCGTCGCGATCTCGTCATCAACAGGGACGCCGGCGATCTGCGCGATCGGCTTGATCTCTTTGGGTGTCGGTCTTGTCATGCTGTTTCCTCTGCGGGCGCGCGGCTATGGCCTGAACCCGGAATCGCCATGTAGCACGCGGCCTCGTGGCCCATTCTATCGAGCGCGGTGAGCTTTGGTGCTGCATTTGCGCAGAGCGGCTCCGCAAACGCGCAGCGGGTGTGGAAGCGGCACCCCGGGGGCGGATCGATCGGATTGGGCGGATCGCCGGTGATCGGCGGTTTTTCGGTGCGGCGATCCGGATCCGACGACGGCATCGCGGCAAGCAGTGCGCGCGTATAGGGATGCGCAGGGTTATCCCAGACCTGGTCGACCGGGCCGAGCTCGACGACCTCGCCGAGATACATCACCAGCACGCGGTCCGAGATGTAGCGCACGACGTTGAGGTCGTGGCTGATGAAGAGATAGGTCAACCCGAACTCGCGTTTGAGATCGGCGAGCAGATTCAGCACCTGTGCCTCGACGGACTTGTCGAGCGCCGAGACGGCTTCGTCCAAAATCACCAGCCGCGGCGACAGCGCCAGCGCACGCGCGATGTTGACGCGCTGGCGCTGACCGCCGGAGATCTCGTGCGGATAGCGGTTGGCGAAGTTTTCCGGCCGCAAGCCCACCTTGCCGAGCAACTCGCGCGCGAGCGCACGGGCCGTGCCATCAGCCATGCCGTGGACCTTGGGGCCGAAGGCGATGGATTCCTCGATCGTCAGGCGCGGATTGAGCGAGGCGTAGGAGTCCTGGAACACCATCTGCATGCCGCGGCGCAGCTCGCGCAACGACAGCGACTGGCCGACGGTCATGCCGTCATAGATGATGTCGCCGGTATCGCGCGGCATCAGATGCATCAGCAACCGCGCGGTGGTGGACTTGCCGCAACCGGATTCGCCGACGATGCCGACCGTCTCCCCCTTCGCGACCGAGAAGGAGACATTGTCCACCGCGCGCACGGTGCGTTTCGCGGCGAACAGCCCGCCACGCACCGGAAAATGCTTGGTCAGGCCGTTGACCTGGAGCAGCGGTTGCGCGACGCCGCCAACGTCCTCGACGGGCTCCAGCATTTCGACGGATGTGCTGATCTCGCTCATGGCCGCAGGCTCCCACCTCTCCCCATCGGGGCAGGACAGCCGCATATGGCTGGTACTAAAGCCTCCATGCCGTCATGGCCGGGCTTGTCCCGGCCATCCACGCCTTGCCACGCGGAATGAAGAACGTGGATGCCCGGGACAAGCCCGGGCATGACGACCTTCCGTGCCGCGCCATTGCGCTTTTGCATCATCATCTCAGTTCCTGATGTCCATGGCGCTGCGCAGGCCGTCCGAGAGCAGGTTGAAGCAGATCGAGACCGCGAAGATCATCGCGCCCGGCAATGCCGCGACCCAGGGATTGACGTAGATCGCGGTGCGGAGCGTGTTGAGCATCAGTCCCCATTCCGGCTCCGGCGGTTTTGTGCCGAGGCCGAGGAAGGAGAGACCTGCGGCCAAAATCATCGAGACCGAAATGAGACTGGTCGCATAGACGAAGATCGCGCCGAGCACGTTGCCGAGGATATGCACGCGCATGATGGTGAAGGGCCCCGCGCCTGACGCGCGCGCGGCCTCGACGAAATCCATGTTGCGCACGCCGGTGGTGACGCTCTCGGCGACGCGGGTGATCTGCGGCACGAACACGACGGTCAGCGACACGATCGAGTTGAGAATGCCGGCACCGAGCGCGCCCGAGATCGCGATTGCGAGCAGCACGGAGGGGAAGGCGTAGAACACGTCGATCGTGCGCATGATCGCGGTGTTGAGCTTGCCGCCGACATAGCCGGCGACGAGGCCGAGCGACGTGCCGATGCAGAACGCGAGGATAACAGGCAAAATGCCGATGACCAGCGACAGCCGCCCGCCATAGATCAGCCGCGCTAGCATGTCGCGGCCGAGCTCGTCGGTGCCGAGCGGATAGCCTGCTGTGCCGATGTGGCGGAGGCGGCGGATCATCGAGCCCTTGTAGGGATCTTCAAGCCCAAGCCATGGCGCGAGCACCGCGGAGAGGAAGATCAGCAGCAGCACCAGCGCGCAGGCCATGCTGACCTTGTCGCGGGCGATGCGGCGGCCGACGGTCGCCCAATAGCCGCGCGCCTTGGTGGCGGGCGCGGCCTGCAGCGCGGCATCGGCGGTGGCGGACAACGGAAGCTCGCTCATCGCCTAGCCCCGCTTGATGCGCGGATCGATCGCGGCTTGCGCGATATCGACCAGCAGATTGAGGAAGACGAAGAACAGCGCCAGGATCAGGATCGTGCCCTGCAGCAGCGGCAGGTCGCGCTGGAAGATCGCGGAGTTGAGCAGGAAGCCCGAGCCTGGCCAGGAGAACACGGTCTCGATCAGGATCGAGCCACCGAGCATGTAGCCGAGCTGAAGCCCCATCACCGCGAGCGCGGTCGGCGCGGCATTCTTGATGACGTGGCGGAACACGCCGGTTTCGTGCAGGCCCTTTGCGCGCAGCGCCTCGACAAAGTCCTGGCTGAGGATGTCGCCGGTGAGCGCGCGCACGGTGCGGGTGACGATGCCCATCGGAATCACCGAGGTCGTGATCGCCGGCAGCACCAGGTATTTCAGATGCGCCCAGTCCCAGGCCCAGGAGTTGGAGCCGTTCGGCCCGGCGCCGACCGCGGGCAGCCAGTTGAGCTGCACCGAGAAGATGATGACGAGCACCATGCCGAGCCAGTAATGCGGCACGGAGACGCCGGCGATGGCGAAGGAGGTCGCGACCTTGTCGATCCAGGTCTCGCGGAAATAGCCGGCGATCAGGCCGAGCAGGATGCCCATCGTGAAGCCGATGATGGCGGCCGCAATCGCGAGCGTGACGGTGTTGCTGACCGCGCGCATGACCTCGGCGAGCACCGGGCGCCCCGTCGCGATGGAATTGCCGAGATCGCCGTGAAGGGCGCGCAGCAGCCACAGGCCGAACTGCACTGGCAGCGGGCGGTCGAAGCCGTAGGCGGCGCGGAGCTGCGCCGCGAGCTCCTGCGAGGCGTCGGCCGGCAGCACGGCAACCAGCGGATCGCCCGGCGTGATATGCACGAGCAGAAAGCACACCAGCGCCACGCTGATGACGATCGGAATGACATAGACGATGCGGCGAGCGATATAGGCGAGCACTGGTCTTCTTTCTTCCTTCTCCCCTTGCGGGAGAACGATCCGCCGAAATTTTCAAGTGATATCAACGGCGTGGCGCGTTTGTGTCTCTGGTTGTGTCACTTTGTGCCGCCAATAACCACGCTGAGGTAAAAGCTGGGGACGATTCTGCGGTAGGATATCTCACGCCCGGCAACCCGCAAAAGATCACCTTCCGCGAAATGCGCGAGATGGGCGTGCGCGGCGTCCTGATCTATTGCGCGGACTACCGCTGCGGTCGCCACTCCGAGGCCAATGCCGACAGCTGGGCCGACGCCGTCAGGCTGTCCGATATCGAGCCGAAGTTCGTCTGCACCAAGTGCGGCAGCGCGGCGCCGACGTGCGGCCGAACTTCGAACCGGCCAAGATGGGCACCGCCCCCGGCATTACTGCCCGCATTTGCAGAGCGAGACCTAGCTGATCATCAAAGCAAGGTGTAGTCGCGGAATTATCTGCTCCGCCAGTTTGCGAAATCGGTGCGCATCTTCAGCAGAGAATGATGTTGTTGTGCTCGGGTGCGCAGCGGCATTGCCGATGATACGCAAGTCGTCGAGTAGCCCGAAAGTATTGGAATCGATTGCTTCCACATTCTTAAGTTCGCGGATCATCGTCCACATTCCGCGGTATGGCTTTCCTGGCCATCGCGCGTCCGCGAGTGAACGGATGGATTCTTCGATGGAACTGCGGAGGTCTAGAATTGCAGCTCGCGGAGAGATGGCCACGAGCTTCTCGAATTTGCTGAGTTCTTCTGGAGACGCCTTCGCTGGCTCCGCCCCAGGCGGAGGCGGCGGTAGTTGAGCCGCCTCTTTCTCCGCTTGATCAAGCCTGAAGGATACTTCCACATCCTTATATCTCGCACGAAGCTGCGGCAGCAGCTCCGTCAACTTCTCTCGGAAAAGCCAAACCGCCGCGACGAACGCTGCAGGCCACGCTAGCGAAACAACTGACTGCACAATCGATGAAGTAAACTGAAGCCAATCCATTCTATTCCCCTAGGCGGGCACATCAGTCCCGGAACGTGATCGACTTGGATCTCCGACCGGGTCCATGAGGTCAAGCACGCAACATCAGACCTCAGCGAACAACCACGCAGGGGCCGGAGGCCATTGTGCTCAGTTGGAAAACCAGAAATCTCACTGTCGGGTTTTCCTTCCAAGCGCGCACGCGGATAAAATCAGTTGCAGCGACCACCGCAAAGTCGTTGGCATCTAGCCCGTCCTATTCGTGAGAGTGCGGCTTTTGGGCCCGATTGATGCGGCCGCACATCTTGTCTGACGAGGCGCACAGGATTGCCTTCGGCTTTTCGCCGCCTGACGACC